>JAAUSG010000360.1 GCA_012034055.1 Leptolyngbyaceae cyanobacterium RU_5_1
CAAGATGTAGTAAAACAAACAAGATAAGAACAAATCAACTCTAGCGAGATTCTATCTTAAAGTTTTACGAAAATTGTCTAGATGATGGGGTACACCTCAAAGTGTTTGAGTGCCTAGTAGACTCGTAATCAACACAGCAATGAAATCTCGTTACCGTTCTTCCAGTAGGTCTTCTAAAAACGCATGAGCATACCTGAGTGGGTAGTGTTTGGGTTTGCCATCAAGAACAATTTGATATTCATTGCTGTATTCGCTATCACCATGCCCAGAAATTAGATTTCGGTGAAAGGCTTCATCAGCAAGTTTACGAACCTCGTCTCTGAGATTTCCGACATTGCTTTTCATACTAATCGCCTCCAAATGCTGTTTCAACCATCAGTAAGTCCAAGAAATGCTTATTGATGAAAAGCTTGTTTATGGTATACGCAGCAACGGTTTGCTTTTTCATCTTTCTAAAGGAGTAGTCCCTGCGCAAATCTATCTTAGTTGTAAGGATTGAAGTCTTTAATGGCAATCCTGACCAGGGATAGATGCGATCGCAGCTCACTTAAATTAAGCTCATTTAAATTAACACCGATTTGCATTCGCCAATACACAACAACTATTGCAATGGTTTTGAATGAAGTACTGGAAACACTCCGCGTTAATGCTAGACCAACGGATGCCTTTGACATTTATAATCTCAGGCACTTTGGCGGTCCAAACCTCTACCTCAATAGAGCGGCTTCTGTCTTTGATTTTGCATTAACTAAAGGTAACCAACCGGCAGCCCTGGAAGACTACATTTCGGTCATCGGACAACGCTACCCTCACCTGCACGATGAACAGTATGAGTCCCATGCTCAATTATTTGCGCGTGTGGTTTCTGAGGTGAGTCAACTGGACATGGGATTGCACCTGGATGGTTGGAGTATTCATCCTGATCAGCAATGCACCCGGATTGCAGTGCAGTCACTGCATCACCGTACTGCACGGGAAGTAATTTACGGTGTTTGGGATTGGTTTGAAGCGATCACGAAACATCGAAGCTTCGACATGGACGCTCAAATTGAGATTCTCCAGGGGCTGTTTCGGCAATCAGTTTACGGCGGCCCAACGGTTTATGCCTTGCTGCAAACAGCCCGTGAGAAAGGCATTCCGACGTTCTATCTATGGAACGAAGGGCTGATGCAATATGGCTACGGCAAGAAGCAAATTCGTGGAGTCGCGACAACGTTTGATTGTGATAGCCACATCGACTCAGACTTCACAATGTACAAGGATGATTGCAAAGCGTTTCTGAGCACGCTTGGTTTTCCGGTTCCCAAAGGGAGTATTGTGACCTCTTTAGAGGAAGCCCTGGCAGCCGCCAGGCGGATTGATTACCCCGTTGCGGTAAAGCCTGTCATTGGTCATAAGGGCGAGGGTGTGACCGCCGATGTGCGAACTTTGCAGGATCTGGAGGCAGCGTATGATCGAGCGGTAGAGGCGATCGCTGAAGAACAGCCTGTCCGTATCATCGTAGAAAAGAGCATTTCGGGTAAGGATTATCGGTTACTGTGCGTGAATGGCAGGTTTGTTGCTGCAGTGGAGCGTCGTCCTGCCTCTGTTGAAGGGGATGGAGACTCCACCATTGCAGAGCTGATTGAGCGAGAAAACCGCTCTCGCGCCAGGAGTGATACGCCCACATCGCCAATGGGCAAGATCAAACGCGATGAAGCAATGGAACTGTATCTGCAGGAACAAGGCTTATCGTTAGACAGCGTGTTGAGCAAAGGTCGCGAAATTCGTTTACGCAAAGTTGCTAACCTCTCAGCGGGGGGTCTGGGCGTAGATGCGACCCAGCAGGTGCATCCTGACACGATCATCCTGGCACAGGACATTGCCCAACACTTCCGGCTCACCTGCTTGGGAATTGATGTGATTGCTGAAGATATTTCCGATTCCTGGAAAGAGAATGATTTTGGCATTCTGGAAATCAATGCCGCACCGGGAATCTACATGCATCTCAACCCTGCGATCGGTGAAAGCGTTGATGTAACCTCCCGCATTTTGGAGACCTTTTTTGAGTCTGGAGATGCGGCCAGAATTCCGATTGTTACTTTTAATCAAGTTTCGGTTCGAGAACTGCAAGAGGTGATTGATTACGTTCTGTCTCAGCATCCGAATTGGACGATTGGTGCGGTTTGTCGAGATGGGGTATTTGTGAATCGTTCTGAAAAGGTGTTGGATCCAGAGTACAACGTCAATGTCCGCAATCTGTTGCGAAATCCCAGGTTAGATCTGTTGATTGCAGAATACAGAGAACATGTTTTGGAGGATGAGGGCATGTTTTATTACGGTAGCAACCTGGTGATTTTGAATAATCCCAGTGAGCTCGAAATGACTCTAACGCGTGATGTCTTTGATGATTCCACGCTCGTCATTAAGCAGAATGACACTGCTTCCATTCGTCGCCAGGGCTTGATGGAGCAATATGAACTTGGCTCAACAGAACCCTTTGCGCGGGTTTACCTGAAAGAGTTTGCAACAATTTTGTAATCAATGCGGGTGTTTTAGAATTTGAGCTGCAAAAATTTCTCCATTGCAGCGACCATTTTGGGTGGCCAGCGGCGCATGGTTTTGATCCAGTTCAGGTCTTTGTAGCGGGGGTCTACGCCAACAGCAGAGACCCACTGGCTTTCGGCTTCGCCCTGTTGACCGGTTACCCACAGCGTGGCGGTGAGGGCGGCTCGCATGTCGGCAAATTTGGGATATTTGCGCACCAGATTGCGCATCGTGCGAATGGCTTCACTGGTGTTGCCAGTTTGGTAGAGGGCAAGGGCGTAGTTGGCACGGGCGAAGGCGTAGTCGGGAGCCAGGTCGGCCGCCTGTTTGAAGTCGGCGATCGCCGCTTCCCACTGTCCCAAGCCCACTCTCAGCATTACCCCCGGTTGTGAAGCAAGCGGGTCTTGCGGGTCTAATTCGAGGACGTGGTTGTAGTCGGCGATCGCGGCGTCCCACTTGCCCAGACCTTCCAGGGCCGTACCCCGGTTCAAATAGGGGTCGGGGGCTTCTGGTGCCAGCTCGATCGCTTTGTTGTAGTCCACGATCGCGCTTTCCAGCTTGTTTTGGCTGACTTTGACATTGCCCCGGTTGCTCCAACTCGCTGGATTATCGGGGAACCGCTCAATGGTCTGAGTCCAGTACTGTTCAGCCGTTGCAAAATCCCCGACATTCGTTGCCTCAAAGGCTTTTTGGTAAAGGTCATTCAAATCTTGCATCAAGTCTGGCAATGAGGGCTGTTGAGAAACTTCTGATGACTCTGCTTGAGCATTAAATTCAGGTAGGTCGATCGCCAAGGTCGGCGTTGACCAGGTTGTTGTACTGAGGAGAAGCACACTCAAAAAAATAACTAACCAGCGAATCATATTGGTCTGCCTCCTCAAATTTGATCTGCAAGAAATTATATAAAATCCACTTGAATATCGATTACTTTGTACGGGCGGGTTTAGCAGATAAACCACGTCCAGCTCGAAATCTGTAGCTTTCCCTTCAGAAAAACTCTAGGTCTGGACGTGGACAAGGTTTAGAACCTACAAATATGAAAGTTGGATGGCAAACCC
>JAAUSG010000361.1 GCA_012034055.1 Leptolyngbyaceae cyanobacterium RU_5_1
TTTGTGAAGCTAGCTGCCGGAATCCCCCCAGTCCATTCAACCGTTCACCGAGTTTATGGACGTATCCTTGAACATCTTCGTAACTATCGGAAAAGAACTCGTGCAATGAATAAAATTCTGCACCTTCCACAACAAAATGATGTTTTTGGTACTGAATGTAGAGCGCTTGAAAACTAGCAAGCGCAATATTCATTCCTTCAATGATAGGAGTAGTGACAGAGCGCTCTAGCAGAACTGGATTGTCTGCGATTTGATCGAAGGGGCGCAATGGAGCTTGAATTTCAGACATGGTTGTTCTCCCTGATAAAATCAGCGTTTTCAATAATGCTCGGTATTGATAATGTAGCACGCTAAATTCTGGCGTCAATGCAAGTTTTTCTGCTTATCAAGAAGGATTCGCAACATGTGTGTTGAATTCGCAATCTTTGTATAATTCCAAGTACCCGATGCTTCGATCCAGTACATCAGAATTTGCATAAGATTGTCGATATAAAACCGAGTTAAAACTGCTAAGTTTTTTACTAAAAGGTAAGTTTGATTTCACATTTAAGTAGGTTGATGGGAGTACCGACTTAAAGCGGGGCAGCAACGCCAGAAAGGAAGTCAGAAGCCAGGAGTCAGGAGAGGTACTGAATTCTGAATTCTGACTCCTGCCCTACCCAAAAGTCCCAACTTAAACGGGTAGCCGTTGATGGAAATAAATGTTTGGACGAAACTGTCATTCGTCATTCGTCATTTGTAGCAATCCGGTTTGCTCTAGCACTCGTCGAATAGCCTGGCGCTGGTCTGGGTCATATCCCCAGCGCTGCAAAAAGGGTTGATAGGCTCCCGTACTGGTATCAATGCTTTCGGCAAGGGCTTGGGCCTGCTCCTGGAGTTGAGAAGACGGCAGTGCCTGGATCAGCTGAGTCGATCTGGATTGCACGCGATCGGATCCCTGCGCCAAATCCTCGTTCTGGTTGCGTCGATGGGCGATCGCCATTGCGGTTGACATGGCCAAATTCTTCACCAGCAGGGGTGAGACGACATCCGGCGAGGTTTTGAGAGCAGCAATGATGGCGGCAGTGGGGGGATCGGCAAAGGGGCGATCGTCGCTCAGGTAGGTGACAAAGAATCCCCGTGCGCCATTCTCGCTGGCAACCAACGCCGCGATCGCTGGCTCAATCTCAGTCTCCGCTAATTTGCCCTGCTCTATCTGGTCTAAGAGGGATTGGCTCAGGGCGATCGCCTGTTCAAAACTCACCGCATCGGGAACAGTAAATGCTGCCATCGTTGGAAATCCTCGGTATCATGTACCAGTTATAATGTACCAGTATGGCAATAATTTCCTCCAAGAAACAGCCTTCAGAGTCCAGTGGGCACGAGCAACCTGGCTTGTTCTCGCAGGGCAAGGAATTGGCAAATGGTGCATCAAATACAGCCCAAGCTGCTCAGGAGAATACCGCCTCGTCATCAACGGCTCAACCAGTCCAGCCTGAACCGCTCCTGCAGCCTGAAGCCAGGCCAGAGGAGCAGGGTCAGCCAGAAGAGGGGTTGCGGCCCCGCCGGTTGGCAGAATACATCGGGCAGAAAGACCTCAAGGAGGTATTAGACATCGCCATTCAAGCCGCGAAAGCCCGGAACGAAACTCTGGATCACTTGCTGCTTTACGGGCCTCCCGGTTTAGGAAAAACCACGCTGTCCCTGATTCTGTCCACGGAGATGGGCGTCGGCTGCAAAATTACAACCGCTCCAGCCCTGGAACGTCCCCGTGACATTGTCGGGCTGCTGGTCAACTTGCAACCCGGTGATATTCTGTTCATTGATGAAATTCACCGCTTGCCCAAGGTGACTGAGGAAATCTTATATCCGGCGATGGAAGATTACCGACTGGACATCACGATCGGCAAAGGCTCCAGTGCCCGGACGCGATCGCTGCCACTGCAGCGCTTTACGCTTGTGGGAGCCACAACGCGGGTGGGGGCACTCACCTCGCCCCTGCGCGATCGCTTTGGACTGATCCAGCGACTCCGCTTCTACGAGCTGGATGAACTCACCCAAATTGTTCTGCGCACCGCTACCCTTTTGAACACTCCGATTACGCCCGATGGTGCAGTCGAAATTGCCCGCCGTGCTCGTGGCACACCTCGAATTGCCAACCGGCTGCTGAAGCGGGTGCGAGATTATGTGCAGGTGAAAGCCTCTGGGGTGATTACCCAGGCGATCGCGGCAGAAGCCCTGGAACTGTTCAACGTCGATCCCTGTGGGCTGGACTGGACAGATCGCCGCCTCTTGAGCGTCATGATTGAACATTTCAACGGTGGCCCGGTAGGATTGGAAACAATGGCAGCCGCGACCGGTGAAGATGCGCAAACGATTGAAGAAATGTACGAACCTTACCTCCTGCAAATTGGTTACTTAAACCGCACCCAACGCGGACGAATTGCCACTCCCGCCGCCTGGAAACATCTGGGCTACACGCCACCCGACACCCAACTTGCAATGATTTGAATCCGAGCCAGTCATTCCTATGTCCACCATTGCAATCAGTGACCTGAAAACTAAAGTAAAAGCATTCATCAAACAGGCTCTTCGCCAGTCTCCCCAATTCGCTCAAGCCTCTTTGGGCCCTCAATTCGATCGCAAAACCATTGCAGATTACTACTTGAAAGGAACTGGAATTGAAATTGGTGCATTGCATAATCCGTTGCAAGTTCCTGTTTCAGCAACGGTTCAATATGTCGATCGCATGGCGGTCAGCGATCTGAAACAACACTACCCAGAACTCGCCGCCTTAGCCTTAGTTGATGTCGATATCTTGGATGATGGGGAACACCTGAATACCATCCCAGATTCCTCTCAGGATTTCGTGATTGCCAATCACTTTATTGAACATTGCCAGGATCCGATTCGGGCAATTCAAAATATGTTGCGGGTGCTTAAATCAGGCGGAATCTTATATTTAGGAATTCCCGACAAGCGCCACACGTTTGACGTTCATCGTCCAATTACCGATATTGATCATCTGTTGAAAGATTACTATCAGGGATCTGAATGCTCTAGAAAACAGCACTATATTGAGTGGGCCAAGTATCCCTGGCTCGGGTACAAAAGTGAGAGTGAAGGCAACGATGACCCGCGCATCGAGTCCGAAGCCAATCGATTTATGGAAATGGATTACAGTATTCATTTTCATGTCTGGACAAAAACTGAAATTCTTGAGTTAGTAGTAACGCTTCAGCAGAAATTGAAGTTTAAGTTTGACGTTGAGTTGTTTTTGAGTAAAAACGATGAAATGATTCTAGTTTTAAAGAAAGAAGATTAATATTCGAGTGATATGAAATCCGACCAGGCAATTAAGGAACGTGGATTTAATGACATGCAAATGTTCGTTGGCGTAGGGGCAGGTTTAGCAGATGATTGAATGCTTAAACCAGAGGCGATCGACAAAACCCGCCCGTACAGAAGATTGCGGTTTTATTAAATTCGCATTCTTAAGGGTTCGTAGGGGCGGGTTTTGACCATCCAACTTTCATATTTGTAGGTTCTAAACCTTGTCCACGTCCAGACCT
>JAAUSG010000108.1 GCA_012034055.1 Leptolyngbyaceae cyanobacterium RU_5_1
CCTCCCTCATCTCCTCACCTGCCTGCTTAATTCCCCGTCCTCCGTCCTCCATCCTCCGTCCTCCGTCCTTCCCACCCCCCTCACCCTTGCCATTGGCCCCGAAGGCGGCTGGACCGAAACCGAAATTGAACACGCGATCGCCGCAGGCTATCAACCCGTTTCCCTCGGTTCCCGTATCCTGCGTACCGTCACCGCTCCGATTGTTGCCCTTGCCCTGATCGCGGCTGCCTGTGAACAGGGTATTGTAGTCGAAAGATAAAGGCTTAAGGATCAAGAAAAGATTTAGAAGAGCCTCCCTCCTCCCTCCTCCCTCCTCCGTCCCCTCCCGTTTATGCTGGATCAAGTTGCTGCTGCGTTTGAGCGCCAAGACTACCGTGAAGCCGATCAGCTAGTGAAGGAGCTGTTGAAACAATCACCCGACGATCCCTGGGTGCAATTTTACCTGGGGCGATTGCGAGAAGTTTCTGGGAAGGGGAGCGCCGCCGAGGAGATTTATCGCCAACTGCTGCGCACAAGTACCAATCCCAAACTCGTTGCCCAGGCGCGGCAAGGATTGCAGCGATTGGCAACAACTGAGAAGGAGCGTCGCCAACAGGCGATCGCCTATGCCGCTACAAATCCTGCTAATAATAGTCCAGGCTTCATGATTTTGGAGGCAGTGACGGGTGAGGTTCGCAATACCGTAATCCAAAACTTTGCCCGTGTGATGAAGGTGGATGCGTATACCGCACGCGGGGTAGTGCCGAGTCGAGGCTGGCGACTATACCGTGCTGGACCCATTGGAGAGTTGCAAATATACGGTCGGGAACTCAGAGATGCGGGTGTGCCGTCTTTCTGGTCCGCACTTCCTGACTTGCAAAAAATTCAAGTCTTTCGGGTTAACTACTTTCAGACTACCAGCCCAAACGCTGCGGTTGTGTGTCAGAAAGAAACCAATCAGTTGGGGATGCTGGCGTTTGACTGGTCAGAGGTGAAGCAACGAGTAGAGGGCATTCTGCCGATTTTCTCACAGGTGGTGGATCTGGGTTACCGCGATCGCCCGGAGTGGAAAGAGCAGGTCGAGGATTATGCCCACTTTTGCGATCTGCATCTGCCCGCTAGACATTGCATCTTGCGGATTCACGATGGCAAATACGATTTTGATCAGGGAACTGTAGTGCAGGGGCAGCATGGCACCATTCGGCAACGCTGGAATGACCTGATCGCTGATCTCAATCAGCACTTGCCCAAAACTCCTGCATGGATCGATTTCACAGCTTTTTCTGAAACCCTTGACGATTTTGTCACCCCGGTCAGCCGATTAAAGCCTCACATCCACTTATCACGGGCTACAGATTGCTACCTGGATTCGGCATTTCATCTTTACAGCACACTGGTATTCCTCAAAAACCAATAACTCATCAATCAAGCCCTTTACCTATGGCTACTTGGCGTCTCATTCCCCCTCTGCAAGCGTCTGGCAAGGTTCAGATGGCTTTGGACAGGTGGCTACTGGATCAGCACTATCGAGGATTGCATCCGCCAACGCTGCGATTTTATACCTGGGAACCGATCGCGATTTCGCTGGGCTACCATCAACGTCACTGTCCGGATCAGTGGAAGCAATTGATCTGGAACGATTCTTCAGTTGATTTGGTGCGCCGTCCAACCGGTGGGCGGGCTGTGTTGCACCAGGGCGATCTCACTTATGCAGTGATAACATCGGAGCTAATGGGGAGCCGGATGCAAAATTATCGGCAAATCTGTGAGTTTTTGATTCAAGGGTGGCGATCGCTCGGCGTAGACCTTCACTACGGACAGGCAGAACGAGGTTACATCCACAACCCCAACTGCTTTGATACGGCTACAGCCGCCGACCTCGTGTTAGCAGATGGCTCCAAGCTCATTGGCAGTGCTCAACTGCGTCGAGGAAAAGCAATTTTGCAACATGGCTCGATCCAGCTCAACCCAGACCCAGTATTCTTTCAGCAGGTGTTCGGTGTCGATCCCATGTTACCCAAACTCCCCTTGTCAGTTCATGGAGCTGAGTTGCTGACCATTGTCAGGGATACTTTGCTGAATGCAGCCCGACAATGTTTCTGCATTGAACTACAGCCACAACCTTTGTTGCAGGAGGAATGGAGGGCAATTATGGGCAAGGGTGAAGTGGTAACGAGATGAAGAGTGAATAGAGTTCCTGCCCCCTCAGCTCATGCCTCTTGCCTAAAATATTGACACGTTCAGGCGTCCAACTGATAAGATAATCTTGGCAACACGTTGGGGTGTCGCCAAGTGGTAAGGCAGCGGGTTTTGGTCCCGCCATTCCTAGGTTCGAATCCTAGCACCCCAGTTATTTAAACCTTATCCACCTCCAGACTTGGAGGCTTTCTTCAGAGAAAGCGATATATTTCAAGCTGGACGTGGTTTAGATGAATGATTTTGACTGACAGATCTCGCTCCAAGGTTCCGCTTTGGAACTACAACCCTCACACAGCATGAAACTCACCGTTGCACGCTTGCTTCCGATAGTTCCTCCCACGATCGCGATCGCGGCGGCTCTTTTGGTTGGAGCAGGGTTGATTGCGATCGCGGGAGTGAGTCCAGTCAAAGCCTATTCGGTTCTATTCAGCGAAGCCCTTGCCAACTATTATGGACTCGCCAACACGCTGACTAAAATGGCACCGCTGCTGCTAACCAGTCTGGGAGTACTGGTTGCCCTGAAAGCGGGTCAATTCAACATTGGTGGTGAGGGGCAAATCTACATGGGCGGTTTGGGCAGTGCGCTGATTGGGCTGTATGTTCACGGTCTGCCCGGTTTCATCCACATTCCTCTCGCATTACTGGGCGGATTCTTGCTAGGCGCACTCTGGGGGTTGATTCCCGGCTACTTGAAGGCGGTGCAGGGGGTGAATGAGGTGATTACAACCCTACTGTTGAACTACATTGCCCAAAATTTGATCAGCTATCTCGTTAGCGATAAAGGGCCAATGATCGAGCGCGGTGCCCCCAGTCCCTTTAGTCCGACGATCGATCCCACGGCCCAACTGCCCATTCTGCTGCCCCAAACCCAAACTCACGCAGGCATTTTGGTTGGATTGCTGGCGACTGTCGTGCTCTGGTTTGTGTTTGCGCAAACGCCCTGGGGTTATCAGATTGAAGCTGTCGGACAGAACCCGATCGCAGCTCGCTATGCTGGAATCTCCGTTCACCGCACCATCATGGCTGTGATGGCCCTGGCAGGGGGACTGGCGGGACTGGCAGGGGCAGGCGAAGTCATGGGACTGAAGTATCGCCTGTTTGAGAACTTCTCGCCAGGCTATGGGTTTGATGCGATCGCGATCGCCTTCCTCAGTCGCGGCAATCTGGCAGGCGTCGCTCTGATTTCCCTCTTCTTTGGTGCACTGCGCAGCGGTGCTAACGTCATGCAACGCAGCGCTGGCGTTCCCGTCACCGTCGTTTATGCCATTCAAGGTCTAACCGTTCTATTTATCGCCATCAGTTTGGTGCTGGAACGGCGCATCACGCTTAAACGACAACAGAGCACGGTGAGCAGTTAAAAATCACTACGATTGGCTACGCAGGTAGTGGGTCACCGGTAATTGGTTAATCGAATATCCAGCCAATTACCCACTACTGCCTACCTGTCTAAACACAGGACTTTCGGTCATTTGCGTAAGTCCTGTACGATTGGCAGCACGATTGGGCTTACCCGTGTTGCGTTTGGGCAAAGTTCAGCAGAATCGTCTGTAATCCCAGTCCGATTGGACGGACTTGTTGAATGCGCTGTGAGTAGCCAATGCCTTGGCGAATATTCTCCAGAGTCAACAACGCCATGTCCAATCCTTCTCCCAATACAAGCTTTTCAAGTCCTACCTGCAACGCACCGTGATACACGTAGCGAATTGCTTTGGCATCATCAACACGCGTCAGCAACGTCAGATTGGGTGGAGCATAGCCAATTTCTTCCAGCAGTTCGCGTTGAATCGCGATATCAGCGGTTTCTCCTGGTTCCAAATGGCCCCCAAACAGGGCCCAGTGTCCGGGATAGGGAATATTGGGGTTATCATCCCGGAGTTGCATTAAGAATTGACCGTTTTGGTGCAGAACCGCGATCGCCACGGTCGGACGACTATCCTCAATCGTTTCAGTCGTATCCTCAGAAGTCATTGAATTGCGCCTTAATGTTTCCAGAAATTCGCTGAAAAGTGTATCAGAAACCCCTGGCACTCAACTTCATAGTTCGTTGTTTTTAAGGCGAACGGTTCCAGCACATCTGGTTGGCTGCCTGGATTAGCGGCATTGTATTATTCGCCCATTCAGGAGGGACGGACTCATAGCCATTCGCGATCGCGGTTTGTTTGAGCGCGGTGGTCAGGGTAGTGCCTTCTGAGCACAGGGCAGCCAGTTCCAAGAACAACGAATTATTCCTCGTCAGACTCGCCTAGAAGTCGCCGGAAGGGGCGCTGGGGAGCTTTAGGCATTGGCGGCGCTTGCCTCGCGTCCATTCCGCCCAATGCGATCGCGCTTGTCCTCTCGCAAGGGAACGGCTCTCAACCTGACTAATAATTCAGGATCGTCCTACCAAGTAGCGCCTTTAGCTTCTGGTCAAAAGCGCCAATGCACGACGTGCTCGAAATGCTCAAAATTTAAACCTTATTCACGTCCAGACCTGGAGTTTTTCTTAAAGGAAAGCTACAGATTCCGAGCTGGACGTGTTTTAGGCGATAATTTGGTGCTGAAACTCCGATTTCTTCGTCCCAGTGCTTCGTCCTTCGCAACCATGACTGGCTTCATTCTCAAAATCCTGGTCCTGTCTGGGCTGATCTCTATTGCCATTAAGTATGGTGGTCCCTTGCTGCCTATTTCGGGAACACCAGCGATCGCGCTGATTGCAGTCTTGTCACCTACTATATTGATGGCGATCGCTCTTGGCTGGCGATGGCAGCAGGTAAGGAGTAGAGGGTAAACGCAAAACCCGCCCCTACCCACTACCCTCCGCCCTTTCTCCTCCGTCCTCCACCCTTTCTCCTGGAGTTCATTGTGAAGCTAGGTCAATGGCTTGCGCTCCTTTCAATCGTTGCAGCGGTGTACATCCTCTGGCAAATCCGGGATGTGCTATTGCTGATCTTCGCGGCAGTGGTGTTGGCCAATAGTTTGAATCTGCAAGCAGGTTGGTTACAACAACGATTTAAAATTCCGCGATCAGGAGCCGTGCTAATTTCCGTTGGCTGTTTGTTGGCGTTTGTCATCCTCTTTTTCCAACTGGTGGTGCCACCCTTTGCCAAACAGCTCCAGGAAATTTTTGTCCTGGTGCCCCAGGGAATTGAGCAGTTAAATCGCTGGATTGCCTCTCTAGATAAAGCGGTGCCAACGGATTTCAGACCCTATTTGCCCGACCTTGACAGTGCTACGCAGCAAGCGATGCCAGTTGTAAATCGTCTCCTGGGAGGTTCGTTCGCCTTCTTTTCCAGTTCCTTGGGAGCGATCGTCAACATCCTACTGATTCTGGTTCTGGGGCTAATGATGTTGCTGAACCCAGATTCCTACCGTAGAGGGTTTATTCGACTCTTCCCATCGTTCTACCGCCGTCGCGTCGATCGCATTCTGTTGGAGTGTGAGGTGGCATTGGGGCGCTGGATTGTTGGAGCGCTAATCAGCATGGGCGTGATTGCCGTCCTCAGTACCCTGTTCCTGTCGCTGATTGGAGTCCGAGCCGCGTTGGCAAATGGGGTGTTGGCAGGATTACTCAATTTCATTCCCAACCTTGGCCCCACCTTTAGCGTGATTCCGCCAATGGCGATCGCGCTTTTAGACTCGCCCGTGAAATCCCTCATCGTTCTGGGCCTGTACATTGGCATCCAGCAATTTGAGAGCAACTTTCTTACCCCGTATGTGATGGCGCAACAAGTCAACTTGCTGCCAGCCGTTACCCTGCTGGCCCAAGTTTTCTTTGCCACCATCTTTGGCTTTTGGGGATTGCTGCTCGCCCTTCCCCTCACCGTTGTTGGCCAAATCTGGGTACGTCGAGTCCTGATGGAAGATGTCATGGATCAGTGGCACAGCCCCAAGCGTCACGAAGAGCAAAGCATCATCGACCCAACTGAAACCCCCTACGCCCCATCCACAGACTCTGGAACTATCATTCAGCCCAACTCGGATCCGCGTATCACTGCAGAATCGCAGAATGCATCTGTAGTAGAAGATGAGGAGATGAGGAGATGAGGCATATTTTATCCTCCCCCCCTCACCGCCCTCACTCACTCATCCCCCTCACCCCCATGCCCACCCTCAACGCCCTGATCTTCGACGTAGACGGTACGCTAGCGGATACTGAACGAGATGGACACCGAATTGCGTTTAATCGTGCTTTTGGTGAGGCCGGATTGGACTGGGAGTGGACCGTTGAACGGTATGGAGAATTGCTAGAAGTGGCGGGTGGGAAGGAACGCATCCAGCACTATCTAAAAACCGATTGTCCAGAGTTTGAGCTGCCTACCGATGCGCAAACATGGGCAGCCATGATTCACAAGACAAAAACAAAGCACTATCGGCAACTGCTTCAGGAAGGGATTATTCCGCTGCGCCCTGGAGTCAGACGGTTAATTCAGGAAGCGCGTCAGCAGGGGGTGCGGTTGGCGATCGCAACCACCAGTGCTCTCGACAACGTGACTGCCCTGTTGGAAACAGCCCTGGCTCCCGACAGTCCCTCCTGGTTTGAAGTGATCGCTGCTGGAGATATTGTGCCTGCCAAAAAGCCTGCTCCAGATATTTACTGGTATGTGCTGGAGGCAATGGGGTTGCGACCGGAGGAGTGTCTGGCGATCGAAGACTCCTATCAGGGGCTACAGGCGGCAACCCAGGCGGGGCTGAAAACGGTGATTACCCTCAACGGCTACACCCAGAATCATGACTTCTCAAGCGCCTCACTGGTGTTAGATCACCTGGGTGAGCCAGAGTTGCCGTTTCGAGCGATCGCGGGATTCTGCGATGATGCCCCGTGTTTCAATTTGGCACTGGCGCAAACCGTGTTGAAATTAGCCGCAACTCTCCCACCTGACACCGCAATCAACCTACAATAAGCAAGCATTGACGCTGGGAATGACAAATGACGAATGACAATATGATTAAGCTAAAAGCGATGCAATACCAGCATTTCTCAAGCTAAAATCGTCAATCTAAAATCGGTAATCGGTATTGGAGGTTGTTGTGAAAGAAGTTTTAATCAGCATCGGGGTGATGCTGGCTTGCGTAGTAATACTGGTGGTGTCTCAGTTTACCAGCGATCGCAGTTCAGCCACGGCGGCTTCATTGCCAACCCCTCAAGCTCAGGTCACAACGGTTGCCAGCGACTCTCAAACTGCTCCACTAGTAGCTCAGACAACGACCAATCCCCCTACACTCAGGAAACTTGAAGTGTCAAAAAACTACGTTACAACGGCTTCGGGATTGAAATACCTCGATCTAGTTGAAGGAACTGGAGCAGCACCCGAATCGAGGCAGACTGTAAAGGTGCATTATACGGGTACCCTGGAAGATGGCACCAAGTTTGATAGCTCCCGCGATCGCAACCGCCCCTTTGAATTCCAAATTGGAGTTGGACAGGTGATTAAAGGCTGGGACGAAGGCGTCGGCAGTATGAAAGTCGGCGGTCGGCGGCAACTGGTGATTCCCCCCGAATTAGGCTACGGGTCTCGTGGCATTGGTCCGATCCCCCCCAACTCCACCCTGCTATTTGATGTAGAGCTACTGGGAGTCAGCTAGTGATGCCTCATGGGTTCCGAATTCGCTGAACAGGTTACTGTTCGACCTGCCACCATCGAGGATGCTGATTCGTTGGCCGTCCTTTGTAGCCAGCTTGGGTATCCCAGTGCTCCAAGCGATATTGATTCTCGGCTGCAAGACTTGCAGGCAAAGCATGATCACATCGTCTACGTTGCTCACTTACGCGACGGTCGTGTCGTCGGTTGGTCGCATGCGCATCAATGCCATCTAGTTATTGCTCCCCCTCAAATTCTCGTACTTGGATTGATTGTTGATGCAAATTACCATCATCGAGGTGTTGGACGCCTTCTCATGCAGCACATTGAGCAGTGGGCACTGGCTAAAGGATGCTCCTCAGTCTTACTGCGATCAAATATTGTTCGTCGAGAAGCTCACCAGTTCTATGAAAGGATTGGCTATATCAACACGAAACAATCGTTGGTTTTCTACAAAGAGCTAACGTGAGTGGATGAGTAACCCAACAAATCAAATAGGTTGATTCAACTCTGCCCAGCGCTGTTGAATGTCTTGAATTGAGAAGACCGCTTGAAAGGGTAAGCTGGCCTGCTGGTATTTCTCAGCTCCCCCTTGTTGGCGATCAACTAGCGCCAGCACACCGTTGACGTGATAGCCAGCACGTTGCAACCATTCGACGGCTTTCATGGCGGACTGTCCCGTGGTCACAACGTCTTCCAGGACAGTGACTGGGCTTCCTTCCGGTAAACGAGGGCCTTCAATGTAGGCTTGGGTGCCGTGCCCTTTGGCTTCCTTGCGAACAATCAGGGCCGTCAGCGATCGCCCTTCATACGCCGCCACGACGCTGGTGGCCGTGACCAACGGATCGGCTCCGAGCGTCAGTCCTGCCACCGCTTGCGTATCGGGTGAAATTAACGACAGCAATAGTCGTCCAACAGCTAGTCCACCTTGTGGGTGCAACGTCACTTGTTTGCCATTGATGTAATACGAACTGGGCTGTCCAGAGGACAACACAAAGTCTCCTTCCTGGTAAGCAACGTGACAAAATAAGTCTAAAAGTTGCTGGCGAAGCATCGGCAAATTAAGGGTTGCGATCGACCGAGATAGATCCATGAGTAGAACTTTTTAAACTACTTCTTAGCAGAATTGCTGCAAATAAATTACATCAATTTAGAATAGTTTGAGTACAATTAGTTTCAGACTAATGGTTGGATTTGGGCAGATTTAAAGAGTTCACGCACAATGAGGAATTCTGCCAGTTCTGAATCTTAGATGCAAAAAGAAGTTCTGCCGATTTGTGGTGAAAGAGCGCCTTCCTCTTTCATTTCTAAAGGTGCAGAGACTTAGGCGATAGACAACCACAGATCAAGAACTCACAGATCAAGAATTGAGGAGTCGTCTCATGAAATTTGGGCGTCATATTGTCAGCGTTGGCCGTAAGTGTATTATTGCTGGGCTGACTGTTGCAACCCTTTCACCTATGTTTACCTCACCCGCGATCGCTGACGATAATGACGAGGATCGCAATGCAGTCCCCGTTGTTTCTGGTGTTAGATTTGGGGAAATCCTTGCCGAATTTGATGATGCGTTCTTCTCGCATGACCGAACCTATTACCGAAACCGAACCATTCCCGGACGGATTAAGTTTTTGATCGGTCCATTTCCTGAAGTCGAAATGGAAAAGGACGGTAGAGATGTGAATAAGCTTTACCGCGAGGTACTTCATCGGCAAATGAATGCAGGCCCAATTATTCGCACCCTCGATTTGCCTACCCCATTCCCGTTCTCGTTGCGCACCCTTCCGCCACCCGTTATAGCGGCCCCGGTTCAAGTGGTGCAACCCCCAGCCGTCGTTGCTCCTCCCCCTTCAGACCCGATCGCGGTGCCAACCAGTCCGCCAAAGCCTATACCGGCACTCTGGTAGGCAGAGGCTAGGAGCTAGGGGTTAGGGATTAGGAAAACTACTTCGTACTTCGCACTTCGTAATTTCAGAAAATCCAGGGTGCAGGAGTTGAACCTGCCTGAGGCGAATTATGAGTTCGCTGCCTAAACCGCTCGGCCAACCCTGGTCAATGCTCATTCTATCTTGATTAACCCATCTTAATTAACGTGGCGGGGTAGAGATTCTCTACTCTGCCACGTTAAAATTTTTGCTGAAATCTGAGAATATCTTTCTAAAATTGCAACTACCCATAAAATTGGAAGAACTTCATCTAGACAATCAAGCATCCCTGGCGATCGCGGGCACCCACTATGAAATTGAATTCAACGATAGGACTAACTCTGATTCTGCTGGCATCCATGCTAGTCGCTGGGCTGGTTAGTGCCGTTGCCGGGATGAGCCTTGGGCGTGAAGCACTCAAAGGCATTACTCAACCGGATACTCGTCCAACCAATAACCTGGCAAATCGCAAAGGCAGCAAGCCTCGCAAGGATGAATTGCTGATCTTGCCGGAAGACAAGATTCTCACTACGGTCAAGGCTCGAATTCAGGGAGGTAAGGGTTCTGGCGCGGCTGCAAAGGTGACACCGACTGTGGTTAAACGCGAAGCGGCTCAAGCAAAATTTCCAATCGTCAGTGAGAATAAGGGGGTAGCGTTGGAGATCAAGTCGGTGCAGCAACAGGGTGATTCGTTGGTGGTGACAGTTAGTTTACGGAACAACACAGATGACCCGGTGAAGTTTCTCTACAGCTTTTTGGAAGTCAAAAATGAGCAGGGACAAGCATTGAGCACCAGCACAGAGGGGCTGCCATCCGATTTGCCATCGGATGGCGAAGCGTACAGCGGCACAATTCGGATTCCCAGCACTTCCGTGGACAAAGCTCAGAAACTTTCGCTGTTGCTGACAGATTATCCTGATCAGCAAATCAAGCTGCAAGTGTTAAATATTCCAGTCATTCAGTAGAGGATGAGTATGCAGTGCTCCTGCGGGCACACCGCTAATCTCAGTTCATGAACGCCTCTACGCTAGTTGTTTTGGTTATGAGTCAGGAGTTGGTCAACCAACCTCCCAGTCCGTTGACATGGTCAGATGTGAGCCTGCGATTGCTTTCCGTTTTGCTGCTGATTGCGATTAATGGCTTCTTTGTGACAGCGGAGTTCTCGATTGTTTCGGTGCGGCGATCGCGGGTGAATCAGCTCGTCGGGGCTGGAGATGTGCAGGCAAAAATGGTGCAAGATCTGCAGCGCAGTATCGATCGCCTGCTGTCTACCACTCAGCTTGGTATTACTCTTTCTAGTTTGGCGCTGGGCTGGATTAGCGAATCGGCGATGTCGGGACTGGTTGCCACCTGGCTCAACCAACTACCACTCTCACCCAGCCTCAGTCAAGCCATTTCGCACTCCTTAGCCCTGCCGATCACGTTTCTGGTGATTGCCTATCTCCAAATTGTGTTGGGCGAGTTGTGTCCTAAGTCTGTAGCATTGCTGTACTCAGAAGAGTTGGCGCGGTTTTTGGGTGCACCGAGTTTGGCGATCGCCCGCTTCTTCAATCCGTTTATCTGGATCTTGAACCAGTCCACCCGCCTGCTGCTCCGGCTGGTGGGGATTCAATATACCGGACAGGGGTGGTACAACCAGGTAACGCCCGAAGAACTGCAGCTGATCATCGCCACATCCAGCGAGTCAACCGGGCTGGAGGCGGAAGAACGGGAGTTACTGAGAAATGTCTTTGAATTTGGCGACGTTTCAGTGGGCGAAGTGATGATTCCGCGTACCAATATCGACGCAATTCCGTGGGATGCCAAATTGAGAACCCTGTTGCAGGAAGTTGCTGAGTCGGGGCACTCCCGTTACCCGGTGATTGGTGAATCCTTAGACGACATTCGCGGCATTATTCACTTTAAGGAGCTGGCAGAACCCTTAGCGCGAGATGCTCACATTTTGGAGCAGTCGATTGAAGCCTGGATTTGTCCAGCTCGGTTTGTGCCGGAGTACATGCCGTTGAGTGAACTGCTTCCGTTGATGCAGCGATCGCGCCAGCCGATGGTGATGGTTGTAGACGAATTTGGCGGTACAGCAGGCTTGGTGACCATTGAAGACGTGATTGCCGAAATTTTGGGTGACACGGTTGAACCCAACAGTACAGAAGAACCCACCATTCAAATTCTGGATGCCCGAACCTCCCTGGTACAGGCGCAAATGAACCTGGAAGAGGTGAACGAAATGCTCAATCTGGAGTTGCCGTTGACCGATGAGTACCAAACCCTGGCAGGATTTGTCCTCTTTCAGCTCCAACGTATCCCTGAACCTGGAGAGACGCTCCAGTACGGCGGCTATGAGTTCACAGTCACCTCTGCGGAAGGCCCGCGTCTGCACCAAATTCAGATTCATCGCCTCGCCAACCCAGAGTTAGAGATGGGTGCTGAGTCACCAGATAAGCGAGAGTGATGCCGATTTTGGATTTAGATTGACGATTTTAGATTGGAAGTTGCTTGGTGCGAGGCACTTTCAGAACGATAGTGGCTTAAACCTCCGAGGTTTTAGTCAAAATGCCTGGTTGACTGACAAATCTTTTTTGTAGGTTGGGTTGAACCTCGTGAAACCCAACGCTAGCCCTGGCTTGTTGGGTTACGCTATCGCTAACCCAACCTACGCAAGAATCGGAGTTTCGAGAGTTTTGTCAGTCAATCAGGTCAAAATGCGTAAGTCCTGGAAAACCACTTTGCACTTCGTTCGTATCACTTTTTCAATTCCTTGAGCAGCGTCTCCACTTCTCTGACGCGATCGCTGCTGCTGTTCTGCCCCCCCAAACAGCGATTTCGCCTGCTCAAAGGCTGAAATTGCCTCGCGTTTTTGCCCAATTTCTCTCAGCGCCATTCCCAGCTTGTAATAACCTTCGGGATCTCTGGGAACGCTGACGATGTATTGGCGATAAAGCGAGGCAGCCGTGGAGTAGTTTTTCTGTTCCCAATAGAGGTCACCCATGCCAAACTGAGCGTCTGGCAGGTTTGGCTTGAGCACGATCGCCCGTTGATAGGACTGCATGGCCTGCTCCAAATATCCGGCCGCCTGAAGCGACTTGCCAATCTGAAGCTGAACGGCTGCATCCCGTGGCTCTAACTGAATTGCCTTAGAAAAAGAGGCCTGCGCTTTCTCATAATTATTCAGCTGTAACCAGGCAGAACCAATATGAACCCGAACCATGCCTTGTTTGGGAGCCAGTCGAGCGGCTTGCTGCAATGGTGTGAAAGCATCCTGGGGGCGCTTGAGCTGAATTAAAGCAATCCCCGTTAACTCATAGCCTTTGTAGCTTTGCGGTGCAAGGGCCGTTACCCGTCGGTAGATGTTCAAGGCTTCCTCGTATTGTCCCTGACGCGCCAGCAACACCCCGATGCCCAAGTTTGCGTTCATGTGGCGGGGGTTATAGGTGGTCGCACGGCGGTAAGCTGCGATCGCGTCATCATATCGGCCGAGATTTGCCCAGCTATACCCGATCGCGTAGTGAAACTCTGCATTCTGAGGCTCCAGGACGAGTGCTTGCTGGTACGCCTGAATCGCCGCTTCGTAGTTACCCTGATTGGCATACAAATAGCCAATCCCGGAGTAAAGACGTGGGTTGGATCGGTCTAGCTCGACTGCTTGCCGGTAAATTGCGATCGCACCTGGAACGTTACCGGCATTCACTAGCCTGCGCCCTTCGCGCAACAGTTGCTCTAATGCCTCGTTATTAGTCGCACCGCTATTACCATTCATTGGTTGTTGAGCAGATGCAAGGTGGGGGGTTGCACTGACCAACCCGACTGATAAGAGGACGCTCACCACCAATGGGATCTGTTTCCGTACCATCAGTCTCCTCACAAAATTTCTAGACATCTCGCACCTAAACCACAACGAGCTACACCCAGAACATTGCTTGCGCAAAGATAAATCTTTGCATAACTTTGCTTTAAAGCCAACGTTTACTTTGATTTTAGATTGAGACCTTATTCATGGGACTATAACCATTGCTCAAGCACTGAAATACTTGGCGGCCGGATGATAAGCCACGATCGCGGTTGTAGATTGCTCCGGATACAGTTGCTCACTTTCATCCATGTGCAGCGAAATTCGATCCGCTCCCAACAGCTCCAGCAGCGTATATTGATCGTGAATATTGGGGCAGGCCGGGTAGCCAAAGCTGTAGCGAGAACCGCGATACCGCTGTGCCAGGATGTCCCGAATGTTGTCCGGGTCTTCATCGCTAAACCCCAGCTCTCGCCGAATTCGAGCGTGAACCCATTCCGCCAGTGCTTCCGCAAGTTGCACGGCTAATCCGTGGAAATAAAGGTAGTCGGTGTATTGGTTCGCCTCAAATAGCGATCGCGCATACTTCGTCGCAACCTCACCCATCGTCACTGCCTGCATCGGGAAAACGTCAAAGGGATTTGGATTTTGGATTTTGGATTTTAGATTTTGGATTGCCAGATCTTTGGGGAGGTAGAAGTCGGCAATGCAGTAACGTCGCAGGGATTTTTGGCGAGGGAAGTGGAAGGTGGCGATCGGGAAGGCGGAGGGCGGAGGACGGAGGAGGGAGGACGGAGGAGGGAGGACGGAGGAGGGAGGAAAGGTCTCTTCTGCCTCGTGTCTTGTGCCTCGTGCCTCGTGCCGTTCCCCATCAGCCATCACCGCAGGATTGTAGAGATACAAACTATTCCCGTCTGCTTGACAGGGAAAGTAACCGTAGACGGCTTGGGGATGGAGCAGGTTCTCGGTGATGATCCGCTGTTTCCAGGTGTCCAGAATGGGATACACCGTCTCCTGGAGGAACTGGTCATACTCGTCCCGCGACTGCTCCCGTGGTTTGCGGAACTGCCACTGACCAGCAATCAATGCTTGCAAATCCAGATACCCGAACACTTCACTCCAGGGAATGTCAGCTGGCTGCAGAATTTTGGTACCCCAGAAGGGGGGTGTGGAACGGGGAATGTCGGCGGCGATCGCGTCAGAGCGGGTGGTGTCTTCCGGAGGGGCTAGGGGTGCCTCTTCTGATTCCTCCGTCCTCCGTCCTCCGTCCTCCCTCCTCTCTTCACTTTCCTCATCCAAAAATCCCTTCCCATCGTCCCAGTTTCCGGCTGCTTTGGCGGGCATCAGTTTGTCCATGAAGTGCAGGTCGGAGAAGGCGTCTTTGCCGTAGATCACTTTGCCGGTGTAGGTGTTCTGGCAGTCCTCGTGGACGAATTTGGGGGTGAGGGCGGCACCGCCGAGGATGACTGGGGTGGTGATGCCGCGATCGTTGAAAACTTCCAGGTTTTCTTTCATGAAGGCTGTGGACTTGACCAGCAAGCCGCTCATGGCGATGCAGTCAGCGTTGTGCTGTTTGTAAGCCTCAATGATGTTTTCGACGGGTTGCTTAATGCCCAAATTGATCACCCGATAGCCGTTGTTGGAGAGGATGATATCAACCAGGTTCTTGCCGATGTCGTGGACATCGCCTTTGACGGTGGCAATCACAACGGTTCCTTTGGCGTTGTTACCCGCTTCGGCTTTTTCCATGAACGGCTCCAGATAGGCCACGGCTGCCTTCATGGTTTCGGCAGACTGGAGCACGAAGGGAAGCTGCATCTGTCCAGAACCGAACAGTTCTCCGACCACCTTCATGCCATCCAGCAGGTAGGTATTGATGATTTCCAGGGGTTTGTAGTGCTCCAAGGCTTGAGTCAGGGCGTCCTCCAGTCCGATTCGTTCGCCATCGATAATGTGACGCTTGAGGCGCTCTTCAATGGGCAGGCTGGTCAGGGAGTCTTGCGATCGCGCGTCTTTAGCAGAAACACCCTCAAATAGCCGGGTCATTTCCGTGAGGGGATCGTAGACACACACGTTCCCTTCAAACTGGCGTTGGTCGTGGATCAGCTGATGACAAATGTCCTGATGATGTGGGTCAATTTTGGCTAGCGGTAGGATTTTGGCGGCACTGACGATCGCCGCATCCATGCCCGCTTGCATTGCCTTGTGCAGGAATACCGAGTTCAAAACGATGCGAGAGGCGGGATTAAGACCAAAGGAGACATTGGAGACGCCCAAAATCACATGACAGCCAGGCAGATCGTGCCGAATGCGGCGGATCGCTTCAATCGTGGCGTGACCATTAGCGCGGTCTTCTTCAATTCCAGTCGAGATCGGCAGTGCCAGCGGATCAAAGAAAATTTCGTGAGCCGGAATGCCGAATTCCAATGCCTGACGATAAGCCCGCTGGGCGATCGCGAACTTCTGCTCCGCTGTCCGCGCCATGCCGTCCTCATCGATCGTGCCCACCACGACGCCTGCCCCGTAAGTCTTGGCCAATTCCAGCACCTTCAGAAAGCGCGGCTCCCCGTCTTCATAATTCGTCGAGTTGAGGATGCACTTGCCGCCTGCCACTTTCAATCCGGCTTCCATCTTTTCCCACTCGGTGGAATCCAGCATCAGCGGAATGGTGACGTTCGTGACCAATCGGGACACCAACTCGTGCATATCCCGCACACCATCCCGCCCGACATAATCCACGTTCACATCCAGCACATGCGCCCCTTCACGCACCTGCGATCGCGCCAGTGACACCAGCCCATCCCAATCCTCCGCATTCAGTAGATCGCGGCACTTCTTGGAACCACTCGCATTCAGCCGCTCACCCATAATCAAAAATCGAGTGTCTTGCTCGATAGGGTTGGGCAGAGTGACGATGGAGGCGGGCGGCGGGGGTGTAGTTTGAGCGGGGGCGAGGTGAGGGGTGAGG
>JAAUSG010000109.1 GCA_012034055.1 Leptolyngbyaceae cyanobacterium RU_5_1
GGGCATCGCCCTTTGCCCATCCTACGGCGATCAGTATGTTCTTTGTTAGAAATCATCTTAGCGAGACTTCTGGGAAAACCTGCCCTTACGCCACTGAAAAATTTGCAGCAAGGAATTATTTATCATCCTGCTCCGAGATCACGAAGCCGTTGTAAGCTTCCATGCCGTGTTCAACCAGATCAAGACCCACGGACTCCTCTTTACGAGAGACTCGAATACCGACTGTGGACTTGAGTATCAGCCAGATGACACCGCTAAACAGCACCATGAAGCTGCCTACGGCAATAATGCCAGCAAGTTGATAAAGGAGCTGCTGAACATTCCCATTGACAAACAAGCCTGCCGCTGGGCCTTTACTGTATAGGTTGTAGGTATTGGGTCCGACGCTAAATAGCCCAACTGCTAAGGTACCCCAAACACCACAGACTAAATGAACGGAGATGGCTCCAACTGGATCATCAATGTGCAAGCGATCCATGAAACTAATGGAGAGCACTACAATCATTCCCGCAACAGAACCAATCACAACTGCATAGGGAATGGTGACAAATGCACAGGATGCCGTAATTCCCACTGCACCCGCGAGGATGCCATTGATGGTCATTGTCAGATCAGGCTTACCGAAATTGCGCCAGGACATTAAGGTTGCGGCAATGCCTCCACAGGCGATCGACATGTTGGTGGTCAGCAGAATATGACTGATCGTTTTGGGTTCAACCGCCATCACAGAACCCGGATTGAAGCCAAACCAGCCCAACCACAAAATCAGACACCCCAGGGTTGCAATACTCAGGTTATGTCCAGGCATCGCAAATGTGGCCTTCTCTGCGTAACGACCCAACCGTGGCCCCAGCATGATTGCGCCAACCAATCCAGCCCAACCACCGACGGAATGAACGACGGTTGATCCGGCAAAATCCCAAAAGCCGAGGTCAGCCAGCCAGCCTCGTCCCCAGATCCAGTGTCCAATAACGGGGTAAGCGATCGCGACCAATGGAAAGGTAAACGCAAAAAAAGCCAGGTATCGAATCCGTTCAGCAACAGCCCCAGAAACAATCGTTGCGGCTGTACCGGCAAATGCAAGTTGGAAGAAAAACTTTGTTTGGAGCGGTATCCCAGTCCAACTCAACGAGTCAAACACTCCCTGATAGGCATCTCCGGTGAGTGGACTATTATCGGCACCAGATAGAAAAAATCCATTGCTACCAAAGAAAGGAGTCCCATCGCCAAACATAATCCCAAACCCGATCGCCCAATAAGCTACTGTTGATAGAGCAAATACGATCAAGTTTTTGGACAGCAAATTTGTCGCATTCTTAATGCGGCAGAAGCCAGTTTCCAACATACAAAAACCGGCATTCATAAAGAAGATTAGAGTCCCTGTAAACAGGACCCAGACTGTATCAATCGCAATTTTAAGATCCGGTGTAGACCCTAATGATGAAGGAGCCTGAGCGCTGGCTACACTGCTCCAGGCAAAGACAATGATTAATGTCAGAAGAAACCAAATCAAACGACTCAGAAATGAGTTTCTCCAAAATAATTTCAGAGGTTGAAGTCTTGAAGATGTAAGCATTAGTGTTGGGGTTACCAGGAAATCAGAATGAGATGAGTTGAAAAAACCATCGCCATAACAGCAAGTCATACAGAATCCCTTGCGGAATTCTAATTTAGAGATGCTTGTATTTTTCAAAAAATACTCTTGAAAAATTACACCCTAAACTACTTTTGTATTAGTACGAAACACCTCGGTAGCTGCGCCGATATTGATCAGCTTCCGAAGCTGGTTTGGGTCTAGAAGGAGGCTGTTCCGAGGTGGATTGTTCAGGAGTTGCGTCATGTTTCGGTTGTGGATCGATCGCTCGAACAGGGGCAGTCTTCATCGTCAACACTCGTTGCCAAAATTCTTCAGCCTGTTGCGGGTTAGGAATTTTGGTAGCAAGCTGATTGATAAGTTGTCGATGGGTAATTGTTGGAAATTGAGTTAACGTTTCTAAAATATACGAACCGGCGATCGGTCCTACATAATCGAACAGAACTTGCTGACAATGAAATAAGAACTTGGGTTCGATACTGACTGGAACAGTATGTGAGAACGCCGAGGCGCGATCATTATCGTTGCGATCGCTGCGGATCTGTCCGATTCCAGAAGAACCGTTGGTAGAACTGAGTGGATTTTCCCGTTCAATAAAAGCTGTTCTGTGCGCAGGAATTAACTGATTTAAATCAGCCTGAACTGAACTTGTTTCGGCTTTAAGATCTGCCTCTCGGTTGGTTAATTCTGATGGTTCTTCTGTTTGCCAAATGGTAAAGTGCGTCTCATCTTCTATCAAAAGACAAAACTTCCCTTTTTCGGTCTCCCGTTGGCAAAAGTTAGTTACGATTTCGTGGAATAGCTTGCGAAGAGATAGAACTCTTTTGAATGGTTTGCCTTGGAATGTAAACTCAATAGCGGAATCATAGGTAATTCCTTGAGCACGTAGTTCTTCGGCGGTCGTTACCAATACTTGAGAATCCCCTTTCATCATTGAACACTTGCTCCAAAAGAAATACAGTTGTACCGCTTTTCAGACAAATTAGGAGGACGATAGTGTAACCAAAAGGAATTCCTGCAAAAGCAAAAGCTTTCGCATATTGATGAGGGCACTAAATTATAGTACGTTCGCAAAACTACTCGTCCGGAGAGCTTCTTTTCCATAAATCACTTTAAGCAGGGAATGTTAGGAAACCTTGTTGAAAAGAGACGATCGCACGGTTTCTATGCGGCATACAGAGCGATCTCGGTATCGCCTTGCCTCTGGAAAAAAAGGACTAGACCCTGGAGTTTGATTATTGCGAGACTAGTATACAGGTTGTTGAAATTACTCGAATAAACCGAGAATATACTGGTATTTTGACCCGTTGATCGATCACTTAATCTTGTGTTTCCTTGAACGTAACGATGTAACGCCCTGATTGCGAATGTTGGGTTAACAATAGGAACGCCAGCATCTGTTTGCGAACAACTCTAACGTATTAGTAGGAAACGCCCCGATATTTTCGTTTGTATTGATTGACCTCTGAAGATGGTTTGTCTCCCGAAGGCGACTGGCTAGCAGTTGATTCTGCGGAATTTGCTTCAGATCTCGCAGAATCAACCTCTTGGGCTGGAGCAGTCCAAAGGGTCAATAGTTGTTGTTGGAATTTCTTTGCTTGCTGGGGGTTAAGGATTTTGGCAGCAAGTTGATCGACGAGTTGCTGATGGGTAATCGTTGGAGATTGGGCCAACGTTTCCCGAACGTATAAGCTGGCGATCGATCCCACATAATTAGACAAAATTTGTTGACAATGTAATAAAAATGTAGAGTCGATACCGGTTGAAGTAGCATCCTCAGATGCTGAGGCATGGTTATCGCTGCTCTGGTCATCTTGGCTGTTTTCTGCCACAGGAAGAACATTGGTCAAGCTCAACGGGTTAGCCTGTCTAGCAAGAGGAGCTGTTTCCCATCCAGAAACGAACTCACTCTGAATTGAACTGGTTTTGGCGTTAGCATCCGCCTCACGGCTGCTTAATTCCACTGTTTCTGTTGCTTGCCAAATAGTAAGGTGTACTTCATCTTCTACCAGAAGGAACACCTTTCCTTTAGCCATTTTCTTTTTATAAAAATTACTTGCCGTATCTCGGAAGAGCTTGCGAATTGACAGAACTTTCTTGAACTGTTTGCCTCGGAATATAAACTCAGTAGCGGAATCATAGGTAATCCCGTGAGCACGTAGTTCTTCGGCAGTTATTACCATTTCCATACTGCAGATTTCACCATTGAGTACTTGCTTTTGAAAAAAAGCAGTATAGCTGCTTTTTTAGAAAATTGAGAGAATTACGTTGACTTCGTACACCCGCTTACAAATAACAATACGTCCGCAAAACTACTTATCCGGAAGTTTTTCTCCTATGAGTCCGATTATTTAAGATTCTGATAGAATTTCTGGTTGGCTAGCGCGATCGCACCTAGCCGTAAAGCATACAGGGCGATCGCAGTATTGCCGCACATCCAGGAAGAGGATAGAGTGATCTCTGGATATATTCACTGAAAAGAGTCGAGCATCAAAAAATACTTCCTATATGCGGTGATATACTACTGGATTAATAGCGTTTTGGTGCCAGGCGACTGGTATGCGGGTTGGATTGAAATAATGCTTGGAGCTGGCTAAACGGGAGTAGGTGCAGTGGCAAATAGCCAGAGATAATGGCCAGGGCGGTTGTGAAGGCGATCGCATGGATCACTACGACAGCGCGTTTGTTGGAGAGTGAATCGGGCATAGCAAGATGCAGGGGCAACTGATACCCCATAGTTATCCGATGTTTGCCCAGTTGAAGGAGTGATATCTGGTTAGTTCAACCGTGATTTTTGTCACAATTTCTTGTCACAAATTAGAGTGAACGGCTCTCCAGCGTTCAAGAATCGGTGTAGCCCTGAACATTTTCTGGTTCAAATTGACGCAGGATGCTGGTTGCCTGTCGAGTCAACGCTCCTGATCCTTGCACCACAATCAAATATTTGCCTGCATTCAAGCGATTGCGGTAGGGGAGGGCGTCACCGCTACCTGCCGTCAACCCTGCACCACCCCCGACAAAGAAGCTGCCCATTGCTCCAGATGCGGCTCCCAGTAAGCCGCCAATCAAATGATTGCCAATCTCACCCGCCCAGGCAAAGGTGTTGAGATTGGTAATCAGACTGAAGGTAAGACCAGCAACAAAACCAAAAGGAACCAGCCAAAACGCCATCAGTTTTGCTAGTTTCGTCGCCTGTTCGTTTGGATCAATCAAGCCATATTCATCGGCACTCTGGTAACCCCTACCCAAGATGGCAACCGCATTCATTGGCAAGCCTTCTTTTTCTAAAGCAGAATAGGCGGCTTCTGCTTGAATGCGATCGCTCAACACAGCAACGAGGTAATTCATTAATCTCCCACCAATCCCATCGCGAAACCCACTATTAGAGTAGCAGGGTAAGGCAAACCATCTGATTGTAGGGGGCTACTACGCGGGTCACTTGCTATTCGATTTACTATTTCAGGTGGATGGACAGCAGACTGTCCCTTACCATTATTTGGGGGAAGGAATTTTTGCAAACATACCTGAACACCCCCGCTCTCAAGCAATTGCTGCATTTCAGAGACAGCTAGCGTTGAATAGCATTGTTAGGTTGCTTGAATCTTGGATGGGGGCGAGTTAGAAGATTGTCTGTCAGAATCGAGTACAATGCAGTTACGGAGCCGTCTAAAGGGTTGTTATTCTGGCGTGACAGGCAAAGGAACTGAATAACCTTCTCCTAGGATATGTGCAACAAAGCTTGTTCGAGCATAAAAAGCGCGGGAAGTACTCCCATGCCCTTGCCCCTTCGTTCTTGGCTGAACAAGTTTGCCCATTTTACCGCTGAGACTTGAGAATCCTTGAGTTCTAATTGTTTCTCGAACAAGATTGTAGTCTGCTCTCACTTGCTCATAAATTTCAGGATTATCGAGATCAAAGGAAGCAACTGAGTGAACGAGAGATCTATTATCTGCTTGGCTCTCAAACACCCGTGCAACAACAATTTTCTGTAGTTTATTGAAGAGATGGCTTTCCTCAGATTCTTTGCTTGCAACCTCGACCGGATTTATCATCGTGATTGCCATCGTCTCTTTGACTCTGAGTTCTCCTGTTCGTTTAGCTACCAGTGGAACCAGCTTTAGTTCCCAACTACCAAAATTGGGCGATCGAGATGAATTAATAGTTAATCCCAAATAGCGTTCGATTGTATGCCCAGCCCAACCCTTATTTTTCTTGCCTTCCCGACTCCAAACCGTCACATTAAACTGCTCCGCCAATTGCCGAAGGTCTTGACCTACCAGTGTAGTAAGTCTTTCAATCGCCTCTACTCTTTCCATAGATGACCTTGCTTTAATGCAGATGGCAACTCTACTTGACCAGGATTAGCTAATCGCTTGATTGAGAGTTCAACATGACCTGCATCTGCTTCGCAACCAATAAATCTCCGATCTAATGACAAAGCAGCAACTCCAGTTGTAGAAGAACCTGAGAAAGGATCAAAGACCAAATCACCTGGGTTTGTGCTTGCTCGGAGACAGCGTGCAACCAGATCGACAGGTTTCTGCGTTGGGTGTTTGCCATAAAGTTTTTCATCTTTACTAGGAGCAGGCATTCGCCAAACATTTTTCATCTGTTTGTCACCATTCTCCGCCTTCATTTTCTCGTAATTGAAGGTTTAATGTTCTTTTCCTTTACGCGCTTTCGTTGCCCACAATATTAGTTCTGTTGAATGAGTAAAACAGCGACATCCTAAGTTGGGGGGTGGAGCAGGTTTTTCCCAAATGATGTCATTCAGAATACGAAAGCCAAGCTGCTGCATGGCAAAGCCAACTGATGGATACACATGCAAAGTGCTGTTACCCAGATAGTACCAGTCGGCTTGAGAAGACGGTAACAAGCAGTTAGCCATGCTTTGTTAAACTCATGGTCTAGCTTAATGTCCTGGCTGCGATCCCATTCTCCTTTATTCACCTTGACCATACGACCAGCCACACAAGTAATTCCATCATTGGAAAGGTTGTAAGGCGGATCAGTCCAGATGATGCAATCCACACTTTCAGCAGGCAGCGAAGCCATGAGTTCTAAACTGTCGCCATGATACAGACAAGACAACCCATCATCAGATTTCCACACCAAATCTGGTTTTACCTGTTCAAGTTGTGCCTGTGCTGTCATAAGATTTGCTCCTGAGTTAAAATAGGTCAAGAGTACTATTTATTGTAGGCTAGAGATGAAAGCTTTCCACATAGCTCCTCTCACAACGTTAATAAACGCTCTAGGTAGTATACCTACTAATTAGAATTTCAACATATAGCGTTGAAGGTTTTTGTTCGCCATTGCAGGATACTTGTAGCCATGCCCTACCTCACTGGGCGCACCTAACGGTTGGGGGAGTAGAGAGTGGGTGTCAGCGGGAAATCGGCAAACAAGGAATCGAAGCGCCCATTGACCCAAGCTAGCCGAAGATGAAGCAGATGATTAAATCCTGGCTCACTCCAACGCATTCCCGTTCCCTTAAATCGTTGGGTAATCAACCACTTGCAAGCACTTTCGACCATGCCGGAACCAATCGGGAAGCCCAACTTCTTGAAGTGTCGATACTGTAGGTGGAACCGATGAGTGCTCAGATACTGATGCACTCGCTTCAAGGTTGGCTTGGCTGAGGCAGGAGTGGAGGAGTATTTCAACAAATGCCGCAATTCTTTGATAATGCCGAGCACAGAACCATGCCGTAGGCGATGTCGTAATTGCTCAAACCATGTTTGTGGACTGCGCTGTGGAATGGTTTTACCGTAGGCATCGGCGGCTTGCCACAAGTGCTGTGTCGCATGATAGAAGTCCAAAATTCCAACCGCAAGCTGAGCAAAGCACTGGTCAAATAACCGCCAAAATCCCCGTGCACCATCACTAATCCAAGCCACTTGAGCGGCAGTGGTGATACCTTGACGTAAGGCTTCTAATTGCAAGCGAGGTTGCAGGTCATTAATGTCTCCGAGAACTGCAACCAGTCGTCGTTGATGCAACCGAGTAACCGTTTTGCCAGTGCGTGTTTGACCCTGCTTGAGTCGGGCAATCAGGGCAAGTTTGACTTCTCGGAAGCGAATTTTGCCACTGGTAATTCCAGGGTGAGGACGAAATGGCACACTCACGCCATCGGCGGCAATGACCAAAGGCAGGACCGCTAAGGCAGGTTCTAAGGATTCACAAGTCGGTTCAACACCGTTTGCCAGATCCACCAGGTCAGTGTCTACCTGTTGCATGGCTTGTTGTCCAAAGGTCTGTACCCAATGCCAAACACTATCGTCGCTGATGCGAATGCCACACAGTTGCACTAACACCTCCACCGCTAACTCAAATGGCAAAAATACAGCCAGTAAACAGCCTAAACGCACCAGTTCGGTTGAGGTTTGCTGATAAGGTGTAATTGCCAACACGCTATCAAATGGAGTGGAATAACTTCCAGAACACCGATTGGGACAGCGCCCGACTCGTCGCTTCCACTCTACCCACCCTATTAGGGTTAACATCCGACGGCTCACAAACCCTTTACTCTGTAGCCGACTACCGCACGTACTACAATCTCCCCATACATCCGGTCGCTTAACTCGTTCATTCAGTTGCTGTTCAACTAATGTTTTGGCAAACCACAACCCAATTTGCCATGCCGTCAGCACTAGACTGGCAAGGGTGGTACTCGTTTGCAGTTTCTCGTAGAAATGTTGCCACTCAGCGGTATCCGGTCTAACCGATTGGTCAAGCGTTAGCATAGATGAAGAAGTTTATTATCTTAGGCGCACCAATTGGTACGCCTTTTTTGTCTCTCTTCTATTCTCGCTAATCCTACGTTGTCTCCCCCAACTTCCAGATGCGCCCGTTCACGCCCATGCTTGGCGTACATAACCCCCTTGCAGCGGACGGGCACAAATCTTCGGTGCTAAGTTCAAGGTTACTAGCCGCCGCTGAAGGGGAACGTTAGTCTATGTAGAGCCAGTAGACCTACTTCGGGGAATTTCCAAGCAATTTCACCTCTCCGCGTCATTCTCATTCCCTCCCCTAATCACCAGATGCGCCCGTTAGCCAATGGACTCGATCGCCGCTTCGAGCGCGATCGCCACATGGGTCCAGTGGGTGCCTCCCTGACAGAACACAATGTAGGGGTCGCGGAGGGGTCCGTCGGCGGAGAATTCAGCCGTGCTGCCGTCGATGAAGGTGCCGCCTGCCATGACCAGTTCGCTCTCGTAACCGGGCATTTCGGCGGGAACGGGATCCAGGTAGGAGCCAACGGGAGAGTGCTGTTGGATGGCACGGCAGAAGGCAATCAATTTTGCGGGAGAGCCGAGTTGAATGGCTTGAATCACGTCTCGTCGGGGAGCGGTGGGCAGGGGGTTGACGGGATAGCCGAGCTGATCGAACACGTAGGCGGTGAGATGGTTGCCCTTCATGGCTTCCCCGACCATCTGTGGCGCGAGAAAGAGTCCCTGGAAGAGTAGACGGTTCTGGTCAAAGGTGGCTCCGCCTGAGCTGCCGATGCCTGGAGCGGTGAGGCGACAGGTGGCGGCTTCAACTAAATCGGCTCGTCCCGCAACGTAGCCGCCAGCGGTGACAATCGTGCCACCGGGATTTTTGATCAACGAGCCTGCGATCAGGTCGGCACCCACGGCGGTTGGTTCACGAGTTTCAATGAATTCACCGTAGCAGTTATCGACAAAGCAGACGGTGTTGGGATTTTGCTGTTTGACCAGGTAGACGATTTTTTCGATATCCGCGATCGCCAAGCTGGGTCGCCAGGAATAGCCACAGGAGCGCTGAATCAACACCAGGCGGGTGTCGGGGCGAATGGCGGTTCCTAGTGTTTGCCAATCAATGGTTCCGTCTGAGGTCAACTCCAGTTGGCGATAACGAATGCCAAATTCGGCTAAGGATCCCTGATTGCATCCGCGCAAACCGATTACTTCTTCTAATGTGTCGTAGGGAGCACCGGCAACGGCAAGTAGTTCATCACCGGGACGCAAGACGCCATACAGGGCGCAGGCGATCGCGTGCGTCCCCGACACAAACTGAACCCGAACGGCGGCGGCTTCAGCCCCCATCACATCGGCAAATACGCGATCCAGCACCTCTCGGCCCAGGTCGTTGTGACCGTATCCAGTCACTCCCGCAAAGTGATGTGTGCCAACCCGGTGCTTGCGAAATGCGAACAGTACTCGTTTCAGATTTTCCTTGACCTGGGTGTCAATACCAGAAAAAATCAGGGATAGTGCCTGTTCTGCTTCCTCTAACAGGTCAATGCTGTTCATAGGTGCCTTGTTCTTTTTCAGGATACGCTAGACGTGTTTCTCCGGGTTATGCCCATTGCACGCGGTCGTATCCCTGTTCACTCTTTTAGAATGGACAAGGTTCTATTGTTGCGCAGACAAGGCACCCTAATCCATATTGAGACTAACGAATGACTGTTGCAACTTCTAACAAACTTAACTTCGACTGGTCTGTAATTGTAGTCATGGCGGTTCTCCATGCAGGGGCGTTGCTGGCTTTTTTGCCTGCCAACTTTAGCTGGGCAGGGGTCGGTTTAGCCATTTTCTTGCACTGGGTAACTGGTGGTTTGGGGATTACACTGGGCTGGCATCGGCTCGTCACACATCGCAGTTTTCAAACCCCGAAATGGCTAGAGTACTTCCTTGTGTTTTGTGGCACCCTGTCGCTGCAGGGTGGGCCGATCTGGTGGGTGGGGTTGCATCGGCATCACCATTTCTACTCTGACCAAAATGTTGACCACCATGACTCCAGCAAGGGTTTTTGGTGGAGTCACATGGGCTGGATGTTCTACGAGGTACCTGCCGATAAGGAAGTCCCCAGATTCACCAAGGATATTGCCGATGATCCAGTGTATCGGTTCCTGGATAACTATTTTTGTTGATACAAATCGCGCTAGCAGGTGTTCTTTATCTGATCGGCGGCTGGTCGTTCGTCCTGTGGGGAATTTTTGTTCGTCTCGTGGTCGTATTCCACTGCACCTGGTTGGTCAATAGTGCAACCCACAAGTTTGGCTATCGCGCCTATGAGTCGGGCGATCGCTCCACCAACTGCTGGTGGGTTGCTCTGCTCACTTACGGTGAAGGCTGGCACAATAACCACCATGCCTTCCAATACTCTGCCCGTCATGGGTTGCGCTGGTGGGAAATTGACTTGACCTGGATGACGATCCGGCTCCTACAGGCACTGGGACTGGCAACGAATGTGAAATTGGCGGAGAAGAGTTAATTTTGAAGTACGAAGTGGAGTTGAATTCGTCATTCGTCATTCTCACTTCGTCCTTCTCAAAACTGTCCAGTCGTTCCCTGAATAATATGCTTCACCGTCGTTAGGGTCTCTAGACTAATTGGCCCACGGCGGTGACCTTTTTGGTTGGACATGCCCAGAAAGATCGAGTCTCCCCGTTTGGGTTTGCGCGAGAAGCGGGGAGAAGCGTTGATATAGGTAGAGGCGCTATTGATACCAAGGGCAAACTGGCGGCTCTCCTGGTAAGACTCGGTGACGAGGCAGTCAGCATGACCGCTGCTGTGGAGATTAATCCAGGCGATCGCAGCATCTAAGCTGTCAACCATTTTGAAAGCAATCACGTTGGCCAGATAAGCTTGCTGCCACTCGGCATCGTCTGTTTGTTTCAAGTCAGAAAATTCTGAGGCTAAGGCGGCATCGCCGCGCAGCTCGAAGCCTTTCTCCCGCAGGCTGTTCCAGAGCATGATTAGGGAAGACGGATTCTGGCTGCGATGAATCAGCACTTTTTCGATCGCGTTCACTGGATCGGGTTCGCTTTGATGGCTATCCAGAATAATCCAGCGCACGGCTTCCAGGCTACCTGAAGGCGACCAGTACAGGTAGCAGTTGCCCATGGCCGATTTGAGCACGGGAGCAGTTGCTTGACGCACAACCTGCTGAACTAAGCTGGGGCGTCCATACGGGATGATTAAATTCAAGTGCTGATCTTGCACAATCAGATCGCGCACTGAAGCGCCCTGATCAGAAGACAATGCCTGTAAGCAGCCCTCTGGCAATCCCACTTCTTCGATCGCGATCCACAACGCTTGCGCGATCGCGGCATTGGAATGGCTGGCTTCACTGCCGCCCTTGAGCACCAGACTATTCCCGGTTTTGATGCACAGTCCAGCCGCGACAGCGGCTAGCTCAGGAAACGCCTCGTAAATCAAAGCAATCACACCCAAAGGCATCAGTTGGGAGTAAGTCTGGCAGTGATCAATTTGATACATGGCATCCATGACCCGCCCAATTGGATCGGGAAGCTCACTCAGTCGCTTTAGAAGTTGAATCGCCGTTTGAATTCGTTCCGGTGTCAGCTTCAGCCACTCTAGAATCAATTCTGGAACTGCCATCTCCCGGCTGGCTTCCAGATCCAGCGTATTGGCTTCCAGGATATCGTTTTGATACTGCTTAAGCGCTTCTGCCATCGCGTACACTGCCTGGCTCCGCATGGCTCCCTTCGTGGTTGCCAAATGAATCGATGCCCGATGAGCGGTTTGCACAGCCGCGATCGGGTCAGCCGTCAAGCTAGGAAAGTTCATCGTCATCGGTCAACGCCTGTAAGCCAACAAGACCATGAGCGCTGGCAGCACCGCCAACAGTAGCACCCCAACAATCAAAACCAGTCCGGAAGAGCCAGATTTAGCATTCAGTGCCAGCGGCAGCCAAATAATTAACATCATCAGCGTAATGCCAAGCGCGATAGGCAGGTAGCTGTCCCCTAAACCAGGATTTGCCACATTCCACTGATGACCATTCCATCGCCAGGCTTTCTTGTACGGGTAACTGCCAGAGAGCTGTTCTAGCACCTGTCCACTTTCCTCAACCACAAAAATTTGTTGACACCGATTACAGCCAAATGCTTCGGTGAGGGCGATCGGAGTTAGCCGACCCCGCCGCCGACAGGGACAGGGATATTCCTGTGTTAAATCAATTTTCTGAGATTTTTGCGGTTGCACAGGCAGCACCAGAACGGAGATTGCTAGTTTTTTTGCTAGAAATGGCTACCCATCTATCCAAGCAAGTATTGTGCTAGTTCATCAAGTATTTCTGCTAGCTATGAACTAGCTACGAACTGAACGTTACCTTTATCGTCTAGCGAAAACCACCAAGCTAATTATGATTCCAAATCGCATCCCTGCACGATTATGCAACTTAACGGCAATTTAGTTTAGGAACTCCCCACATGCCTGTGTTTACTGGAAATATTACCACTCTGATTCAGAATGTGAATCCGTTGCAACTGTCGGACACGGTCGGGCTGATATTTGCACCAGGAAAAGTGCTGTGCGGGGTGCGATTGAGATACCAGCCCGGTTTTGGGTTCCCCACTGGCTGATGTAAGGGGTGCGATCGCCGCCCCGCTCAACCGACACCGTGAAATTGTGATGAAGCTCCTGGTAGCAGCCAGGGTTCATCCCCGGCAGTTTAGCAGTCGCTACATTAAAGGTCGCATTGGCTTTGTTGATGATTGCCAGTCCACTGGAGCCTCTGCGGATGAATAACATGTTTGGGGTGTCTGCTCCAAGCGCAATTTGATGGCCAGGAATGAAGAATTGGGGCTTACCGAGCATGTGTTTGTGAAAGGCAACACCAGCAACCACCAGTGGCTCATCTGCATCGTTAAGGCTGCTGTCGGCAGGTTCGTCTGTTTCGGGAGGGCGTGGGTCGCCGCCGTAGATCAGGGGCACGCCTTCTTTTCGGGACAGGAGAAAGGCATTTGCCAGAAGTACATCACGGCGATCGCCAAACCGAAATCCACCGACGGTCTCCTTGGCGGTGTCGTGATTGCGGGCAAAAGTCACGGCAACGGCTCCAGGTAAGGCACGGCGTTTGCCGACTAAATTCGGCTCTACCAGCATTCGTAAGTCACCCCCGTCGCCAAAGGCTTTCTGCATCAATCGGGTCAGAAAAAAGTCCATGATTGAGAAGCGCCCGATCGCGGTATAAGCCGCATACTCGGTGCTGTCGTCGGGATTTTCTGGAATGTTTTCCCCATACACGAATTTTCCCTGGGGCACGACCGTGATCACGGCTCGAAAAAACTCCGGCTCAACGTGTTTTGCCGCATCAAAGCGAAATCCGTCAGCTCCCAACTTGAGCAGCTTACGCAGATAGGTTTTAGCTTCCGCTCGCACGTAAGGCTGTTCAGTTGCCAAATCGGGCAGGTTGCAGGTCGCTCCCAGCCAACCCCGAATCACCGAGGGGCGATCGCGGTAGTTAATACAGGTCCTGGAATGAAAGTGCTGCCTTGAAAAGCGTGGATAGGCAAGCGTTTTGTTCAGCGTCCCCTGGTCTGCCATGTGGTTAAACACCACATCCACAATTACCTTAATCCCCATCCGGTGAGCCGCATCGATTAAGGCTTTCAGCTCCTGTTCGTTGCCCAGCGGTCCGTCTAGAACGGTATGGTCAATCGGTTGATACCGAAAATACCACTGGGATCCGGAGTGGCTCTTTTGAGGTGGGGAGATTTGAATATGGGTATAGCCGTAGCGTTTGATCTTGGGAAGCTGAGGGATGACGGTTTTGAAGGGCCGGTTAAAGGCGTGATAGATGACATCGGCTCTAGCGGTTGGAGTGTGACACCCAAGGGCGATCGCGGCGATACATCCCAAAACTAAGATTCTCGTGTGCAACCTGCCTACCCTGCCCAAACTTTTTCCAGAACAGTTGTCGGAGCAATATCTGCCATTTTTCCGCTGAGGGCTTTAATGCCAATAAAACGATTACTGTCAGGCAGCAGCTTTTGCGGATCGGTGGGACCAAACAGCGCCATTGTGTAAGTTTTCACAGCAACCGCCAAATGCATCGGTGCGCTGTCCGTACAGAGCATCAGACTGGCACCCGCAATCATGGCCGTCAGCTTGCCAATATCGCCTGGAGCCGTCACTTTCAGCTTAGAAGTGGACTGCACGAGTGTCTGGACAAATTCCTTGTCTTCCGGTCCTTGAACCACCACCAGGGGCAAGTCAGGTTGGCGCTGCTCAAAATCCTGGAGAATGCCCTGCCAGCTTGCGATGGGGTAAATTTTGTCAATCCCCTTGTCCTTAGCCAGTTGGCTAGAGCCTCCATGAATCAGCACATAGCCGCCACTGCCAATCCCAAGTCGTTTCCGCTCCGCATCTGCCCAATCCAAATCTTTTTCAGGGACGCTGACGGAGAGGTTGGGACAGGGCGTGTTAATGTCCAGCCCCTTGAGCAAGTCGTGATACATACAGGCCGCGTACTGCTCTGTTTTGAGTGGAACAGGATTGGTCAGGAAGCGTTCTGCTCCGCCACCGGCATAGCTAACCCGGATGGGGATGCCCGTCAGCCACAGTAAAAACCCAACGGCCCAACGCTGTCCGAGTGAAAGCGCAACGTCGTATTCGCGATCGCGAATCACACCCAGCAAATTACCAAAATCTGCCAGACTGTTACGATCCTTAAAATCAAATACGATTGTGTCGTGAACCGACTTACAGACTCGATACGCTCCAGCCGCCCTCGGCTCAACCACAACATCGATTTGGGCATTGGGATACGCTTGTTTCAGAGTATCAAGCGTCGGAAAGAACAAAATTTGATCGCCAATTCCACCAGGGACAAGCGCCACTATCCGCATAATATTTCTTTACGCTTAATTCGCTCCTTATTTTAGGGGAAGAAACCGAAAAGTTATGCGCTTTCTCGCGACTTACGGCAATAATTTGACATTTCGATATTGAATTCTAAGCTTGCTCTCAACCGCGATCGCCCCACTGCAACCCAGCAAGAGGAGCGATCGCTGGCTGAAAGTAACGCACTGATCCCTGAATAGGTAAGAGTTTGAAGTCTGCTCAGTAACGGCTGTTCAGATGCATTACTTTTACCTACGCGAGAGCACAACACTCAAATTATGTTTAGGATCGTGGATTTAATAAATCCGAATTCTGGCGTAGGATGCGTTAGCGGCAGCGTAACGCATCGATTTAGGAGATTGATGCGTTACGGCTATCGCCTAACGCATCCTACAAAATTCCAGGTTATTTAATTCTCATTCCTTAGGTTATGTCTGATCTGATTCTGTTTTGGCATCGTCGAGATTTGCGAACGTCTGACAACTTAGGACTGGCAGCCGCACAGCAACGGAGCCAGAACGTTGTTGGTGTATTTTGCTTAGATCCAAACATTCTGCAGCGGGATGACATTGCCCCCGTGCGAGTCACGTACATGATCGGTTGCTTGCAGAAGTTGCAACAGCAATACGCAAAAGCAGGCAGTCAGCTTGTGATTTTGCAAGCTGATCCACGTCAAGGGATTCCTGGTTTAGCAATGGCTCTAAATGCCAAAGCGGTTTTCTTTAACAAGGATGTGGAGCCGTATTCCAGGGAACGCGATCGCGCTGTTGCTGCTGCCTTACGCGAACAGGGCATTGAGGTTTGCACCTTTTGGGACCAGCTCCTCCACGCGCCCAAAGAAATCCTCACAGGGTCTGGGCAGCCCTACACGGTCTACACCCCGTTTTGGCGTAATTGGAGCGGCAAGGGAAAAGTAGAACCCACAGCGTCGTTGCAAACGGCAACAGGCTTGACGCAAAAGGAGCAGGATGTGGCTCGTCAAGCAGGCATGATTGAGCTACCGACGGCCAAAGAGTTGGGATTTGTGTGGAGCCATCCGCTGGTTCTGGAACCTGGAGAAGAAGACGGCAAATGCTGAAACGTAGATTGGAGTTTGCGATCGCGCGATCGCCGAGTAT
>JAAUSG010000110.1 GCA_012034055.1 Leptolyngbyaceae cyanobacterium RU_5_1
AAACACTGGCTTGGGAACAGCGCAGAAATACGCAATTGCGAACGATAGATTGGCGATTTACCACTGAAGAGGCTCGGGTTAAACTCAAACGGCTTTACCCCTCATTTCAACCTTGACAGACCACTAGAAATCAATTTCTGCTCATTTGCAATCAACAAATTTTGCACTGATTTCATATCAGCTATTTTTGAAGCGATCGCAAGTCGTTTAGTGTCATCAAGAGTCGTTACCATCGTGTTGTTCTCCTCTAGTTTGTTTGTAGAACACAACCAACTTAAGGAATGCCACATATTGATAGTGAACTCATCTCCCAAGAGACGGATCACGATTTTAAGAATTCGGTATGATTTTGTACGAGAAATAAAACTGCGACTACTGAGTTTCACAAACGTGTTGTATTTAACATACTTCTCTCTAAAGAACTTGACTTCCAATCTACAACTGCAGGTAGATAGCATCTCTGAAATAGACAACTAGTCTATGAGTATGTAACGTTTTGTTATCCAGGAGTAACACAATGGAAAGTCAAGAACTGAAAACGCAAAAACTTGCTGATTTACCTGCCGTTGCTAAAGAGTACAACGGCATTGACCGCAACGCTTTTCTGTTTGGATTTACACCCCAAGCTGAACTTTGGAATGGTCGTCTGGCAATGATTGGTTTCGTAGCCTATTTGCTGTGGGATTTGGCTGGCTACAGTGTTGTTCATAACCTGTTCCACCTGGTATAGCTAGTTTTCTGTATTAGTCCAGTCGTGTTCCCTTTCTCCTAGATAACTGTCTTAACCGTGCCGGTCTAGCTGTTTCAAAGATGTCGCCTTAGTTTGGAGACAACGTTATCAGTGGATTGCCATAAGTAAACGTAGCTTCCTCGTAGGATGGGTTAGCGATAGCGTAACCCATGCTGTCAGTTGGATTGATGCGTTACGACTGCACCTAACACATCCTACATTTGATTGTGGCGACCTACTTACGTAACGTTTTTATATAGACTAACTGCACGTCTAGAAACCACCTCAGCAAGGTTGAGACAGTTATTTTTAAAATTTTTGATCGCATTGGAGCGTATTAATGCAAGCATTTGATGTTGTCATCATCGGAGCTGGTCACAATGGACTCGTTTGTGCGGCTTACCTCTTAAAGGCAGGGTATAGCGTTTTGCTCCTGGAAAAGCGCTCTGTTCCGGGTGGAGCGGCTACAACCGAGGAAGCCATGCCAGAAGAGGCTCCTGGCTTTAAGTTCAATCTTTGCGCGATCGATCATGAGTTTATTCACCTCGGACCTGTGGTTGAAGAGCTAGAACTGGCGAAATATGGACTTGAGTATCTCTACTGTGACCCTACGGTTTTTTGTCCACATCCGGACGGAAAATATTTTTTAGCGCATCGCTCCGTTGAGCAGACCTGCACTGGAATCGCCCGCTACAGCCCTCGCGATGCCCAAAAGTATGCAGAGTTCATAGATTTCTGGCAGCGCTTGTTAAGGAGCATTATTCCGGTATTTAACGCACCCCCCAAGTCCATCATTGACATCATTGGTAACTATGATCTTCAAAGGCTACGAGATTTATTTTCAGTATTGGGAGCACCGGATAAAACCCTGGACTTAGTTCGGACGCTGCTAACCAGTGCTGAGGATAGCCTGAACGAGTATTTTGACGCCGAGTTTTTGAAAGCACCATTAGCCCGGTTGGCTTCCGAGTTAGGTGCTCCACCGAGTCAAAAAACTCTGGCGATCGGTGCCATTATGATGGCGATGCGTCACAAGTCCGGGTATGGCCAGGCCACGAGGGGGTACAGGGGCGTTAGTAAAAGCGTTGCTCAACCTGGTGCAGAGCCTGGGTGGTAAGGTGCTGACCGATCAACGCGTAGAGAACGTGTTGATTGATGACGGTCGAGCCGTGGGAGTTCGTGTAGCCGGTGGAGTAGAGTACCGGGCTAATTGTGGCGTAATCTCCAACATTGATGCAAAACGTCTCTTTTTGCATTTAATGGACAAGAGCGATGTGGATGATGCCGATCCAAATTTGCGAGAACGATTGGAGCGCCGAATTGTCAACAATAACGAGACGATTCTCAAGATTGATTGTGCATTATCTGAGCCGCTTCGGTTTGAGCAATACGATCACCAGGATGACTATTTGATTGGGTCTGTGTTAATTGCAGATTCAGTCAAACAGGTCGAGATTGCTCATAGTGAGCCAAGTATTGGCAGAATTCCAGATGCAGATCCCTCAATGTATGTTGTGATGCCTACCATGCTCGATCCGTCAATGGCTCCTGATGGAAAACACACGCTCTGGATTGAATTTTTTGCTCCTTATCAAATTGAAAATGCAGAAGGAACAGGCTTGTATGGCACGGGTTGGACGGATGAACTGAAGCACAAGGTTGCTGATCGCGTGATTGATAAACTGGCAGACTACGCTCCAAATCTGAAAAACGCCATTATTGCGCGTCGGGTCGAAAGTCCGGCTGAATTGGGAGCGCGATTAGGTGCTTTGAAAGGCAACTATTATCACATTGATATGAGCCTTGAGCAGATGGTGTTCTTCCGTCCGCTACCAGAGCTGGCAAACTACAAAACACCCATTGAAGGACTGTTTCTGAGCGGGGCAGGGACTCATCCGGGGGGTTCTATTTCTGGAATGCCCGGCCGAAACTGTGCTCGTGCCTTTTTACACACTCAACGCCCGATCGCCCAAACGTGGAAAGATGCTCAAGAGTCTTTGAAATCAACGGTTGGTTCTGTTTTCAGAATCCCCTGAGCCATCTGCATCCTGCAAAGCTAGAATGCATTAAGTGCTTTTGACTAGTTTTGTAGCGGTTTAAGAATCAACCCTGAAATGAATAGGCAAGCGGTTATTACCTGGCTTCAACAGCGCCCCTGGTTGCTCATCCCTTTTTTAGGAGTGATCCCTATTGTTGGGTTGTCCAATGTTCATCAGGATACGCCTCCCCTAAATTCTGAAAATGCTCCTCCCACACCAGTTATGCCCACTGCAGCGGTGACGTTGCCTCCCCTTGCAGCCGTGTCTCCATCCCCACAAACTCTATTATCGAAGCAGCCATCTCCCGCGTCGCCTACTCCAACCCCTATACCGCAGAAGCAACCGGTAACACCGCCTCGCAACACTAACCCACAAACGCTGCAAGCCGCGATCGGGCTATCTGTTGACTCAGCCATTCAGATGCGGGTAGTCGTTCAAAAGGGGGTTGAGTCGTTACCGATTGGCACTTCTGCAGGCGGTATCGTGCTGGATGCCCAAACTGGAAAACGCTTGCATAATCTTCCTGCCCAATCTGTTTATGAAGCGCAAGCCGACGGCAAAACCATCCTGCTGGGCGCACTACGCCTTCCGTCCGCTATTTTGATTGATCCAATCCCTAACGGAGTGACCTATGTGGGCGATCGCGCCTACCGGGGTCGAATGCTGTTGGTGGGCAGTGACAGTCGCCTTTGGGCTGTGAACCATGTGAGTTTGCAACAGTATCTGTACAGTGTGGTGGGTAGTGAGGTGTCTCCCAGTTGGCCGATGGAGGCTCTGAAAGCGCAGGCTGTGGCAGCCCGATCCTATGCGTTGACCTATCATCTCAAGCCGGTCAAACGCGAACTGTGGGATATGGGGGATGATGAGTACTATCAGGTTTATAAGGGAATTGAAAGCGAGGCAACCACAACCCGGCAGGCCGTGAACGTCACGGGTGGGGAGTTTGTCAGCTATCGCGGTGGGGTGGTGGAATCCCTGTATGCGGCTACAGATGACATTGTGATGGAAGCCTTTCAAGGCAAAGGAATGAGCCAAATTGGAGCATTGGGACTCGCAGAAAAAGGGTATACCTATCGCCAGATTCTGGGAAATTACTACTCTGGAACCGCTGTAGGCCGCATTGAAATGGACATGGAGTAACCTGCGTCAAAACAGCGATCGCGTTCATACTTGTGACAGGTGGAATTCCAAACTGCCCAACCTACCGTAAAAAGGGTAGGTACAACAGAGAGATTCATGAACGTTAAGAAAGTAACGCTTAAAATGCTGGTCTATCTGGTAGGAGCTACCAGTGCAACCGCCTTCACTGCTCTCCCAGGTTTCACACAAATTCAGCAGCCTTCTAGCACTTCTACCCAATCAGGAGGCACTGTTACAACAGTAACACCAACCGGTACAATCATTACTCCAACACCCAGTCATAACAGTGGAAATAATCCAGGCGCGGGTTCTGCTGTAGGAACTCCTTCGGGTGGGGTAACACCAAGCACTGGCGTTAATCCAAGTACAGGAACCACCGGAGTAACACCGCAAACCGGCTCTGCAGGAGTCACTCCAGGAACGAATTCAACAGTCGTTACACCTGCAACTGGGGTGACACCAGGAACTAGCTCTACAGGGGTGAGGTCAGGAGTTCCGACTGGCCCAGTCACAGTTCCAGGAGCCACAACTCCTCGCACAACTGATCCAAGAGTGACGACTCCACCCTCCCCGTCTATCACTCCTCCTTCCACAACAAATCCTCCTCTTGGACAAAGCGGCGGCGCAATCATTATTGTGCCCTAGGAAGACCCTCTGACCCACCCGCTGATTGCCCATGGACAAGCATGTAGTGTGGGCAGTACCCACACTACAAATCACGGGTACTTTTTCTTGCAGAAATCGCCTAAGTTAATGCAGTTGGATGTAATGTTGCCTGAACCAACTAATCATTTTGTCCTGTTCAAACTGGCGCAATAATCGAGTGATTGTTACCCGCGTTGTCCCCAGTGTGTCTGCTATGTCCTGATGGGTCAGGCGTAGTTCAATCCGTCGCCCCTGCTCCGTTTCATGACCAAATTTGTCAGCTAGCCATTCTAGAAGCTGCCGTAATCGCTCTGCAATCTGTCCACTGCGCATGCGCAGTAATTCCTGCATCTGATGGATGTGAGACAACATCACCTGATTGAGATGCCAACATTCATTAGGCAGGACACAACGCACTTGAACGTCTGCCAAGCATTCAATGTGGTAAGGCTGAATGCAGGTAAGGGGTTGACCAACAACATCCTGCGCCCCCCAGAAACCCAGAGAAATGACGGTACCATCTTCAGTCAGAGTGAAGGTACGAACAGCCCCCTCTTCAATAGCCCAGAGAATTCCTTCGTCCAGTGGAATGAACTCTCGCCGTTTAAAGGACTGGATTCTGGAATTGTGCCGTAGCGGTGGAGTGAATTGGGCGATAACCATAAGCAACTAATCCACTGTAGAACGGTTTTGATAATTCTGCGATCGCCCCTTTTGCCCGTCCAACCATCGTTTAGTTCCCCGATGAATTTGACAGGCTTAGAAAGCTGGAGCAGAACGGAAAGCTGGCTAAATCTAGACATTTTGATTCTTGATGCAACGTGATTAAAATCAGTGCAGATTTAGACTTTATCAAGAATGAAACTCAGAAACTGACTCTATTCTAACACTCTTATTGCAAGATATTTGCATTAAGTATCTTGAATAACATCAGGATTTAAGAAATGTGGGCGTTTGCCCTACCTCGATCCTTACTCCTCACTCCTGATTTCCTTGCCAGAGGAGAACAGACCCAGCAAGGGACCGAGAATGGCCCCAAACACAAAGCCACCCGCGTGTGCCCAATACGCAATCCCTCCTCCTTTCATGCCGATGTTGGTTTCTGCCTCCAGGCTGACAAGACCGTAAAGTGCTTGCTGCAAGAACCAAAATCCCAGGAAAAAGAGGGCTGGGATACGAACCGTGAAGAAAAAGAATCCCAGTGGCACAAGGGTGAGAACTTTGATGTCAGGAAATTTGAGAATATAAGCTCCCATGATGCCCGCGATCGCCCCACTTGCTCCCAAAGAAGGAACTGACGAGTAAGCAGAAAAGAACCACTGAGTTAGCCCCGCCAACGCTCCGCACGACAGGTAGAAAATTAAGTACTTCAGATGTCCCAGGCGGTCCTCAATGTTGTTGCCAAAAATCCACAGAAACAGCATATTACCGGCAATGTGCAAGAAGCCACCGTGCAGAAATTGGGACGTAAATAAGGTAAGCCACTCCGGAAAGGCTTGCGGCGATGGAGTTCCAGACCAGCCTGCGGTCAATTCTCTGGGAACCACTGACCAAACCTGTAAGAATCGCTCTAACTGAGGGGGAGTCAGGCTAATTTCGTATAAAAATATCAAAACATTTGCCGCAATTAGCCCATAGGTGACGTAAGGAGTAATTCGGATGGGATTGTCGTCACGAAGAGGAACCACTGGATTTTTCCTTCTAGTTTACGCAGTTAAACAATTGGACGATACCTGATTCCGGCAGCAATGTCTGTTATTCCTAAGAGGGATTTTTCAAGTAAAAGAAAAAATAAATTCCCCCCTGGATTAACCAAGAGGGAAAGCATGAATGATTTCGGAATTCTTCTGACTGCGATCGCTGAGGCGATTTCCGAGAAAGATTTTACCCCTGTAGGCACGAACGGCCGTTTGTCCCTACTGCTTTCCTGGAAATCTCCTTAGTCGCCTACCAGCCTTTTTCGGATTGGCTTAACACGTATGCAGCAACATCCTCAATTTGCGCTTCATTCAAACGGCTTCTAAACGAAGGCATTGCATTCCGGCCTTTGGTGACCTGGTTCTTAATTGCCTCCGAAGAATACATGCCGTACTTCTCCAGGGTCTCCTTTTTCAAGGTTTTGCTGGGAATGATCACGTTGTTGCCACCTAAATGACAGGCTGAACAGTTGGCGTTGAATACTTTCGCACCATTGACAATATCGGCTGCGTAAGCAGGAAATGCAAACACTGTGGTCATCAGCGCGATCGCCAGACAGAGCGTAACAATCAGCCTTTTCAAAACGGTTCTCCTCTACCTAAGGGGGAAAGCAGCTTTCTTGCACAAGTGCTGATCCAGAAACTGAACGCGCAACTTTGGTTCACCAGAAGTTAGTTTTTGCAAGAAACCTGGTAAGGACTGAAGTAGTCAGCAAAGACTACTCATCAACCCTTAATGGGTCTTCGGGGTCACTCAAAGGAAGAGGAGAACCTTTCGACCAAGAGCGGGTGCAATCAATGATTTTGGAAACCGCTCAGGTGAGTTAGCCAACGATTAGCTTACCAACCATTCCAGCACCCCGATGAGGTTCACAGTAGTAGGTATACTCACCAGCCGCCGCATCTTTAGGAATGGTCACCTCAATTTTGTCTCCAGGAGCCATTTCGAGCTTCTTATGAGAGAGAGACTTCGCCAGAGCTTTGTCTCCACCAGGAATGGAAGCACTGTCAAACACAACGTTGTGAGGAGGAACCTTGTTGATCACCCACGTGACAGTGTCACCAGGCTTAACATTAAGCTTGGCAGGCTCAAACGCTAACATGCCTTTATCAGCACCCATCTTCACAGTGTAGGATGCAGCGACTGCAGGACTAACAGAGATGGTAAGGCTGCCTACGAACAGTAAAACAGCAGCGAAAACCATGCAAAGGCTCTTTGCAATTGAAGTAATGGATTTCATAACGTTACTTGACAATCTACAGCTTGCGTACAGATCAAATTCTAAAACAACTGAGAGATCTTGCCCTACTCATCTTAAAAGGTTTCCGTTCCCCAGCCCAGAGCGATCTGGGCAGCTCGAAGGACAAAACCAGCAAGGAACGAAATCGGTCACTTTCAGGAAGCGAGTAATGTAGGGGTCTACTGCCGCTTGAGCCAGTGAACTAACTGTGACGACTGGCAAACAGATCAAAAGTAGGAAAGGAAACAAGTGGAGCAAAAACCCTCGGTGCAGCATCAGCGACCCCCATTGGCAAACAGACTACTTCGTGAACCAGCAGACAAAATTTAGAAATAGATTTTGCCGCCGCCCCATTTTTCGCCAACAACTTTTGGCTGCAACAGGATATGTCCCGCGATCGCCGCTAAATCATCCTCAGTCAAATTGCGCATTTCTGGGAAGTTGTCTTTGCTCTTCAGGCTAGGATGCACTTCAGCGATAGAACTCGCCCCGTCATAGGTGGTCGGGTCTTTCATATACTCCACCAGGGATTCGAGGTTGTTTCGAGGCGGGGTTGCCAGTGCCAATGATTCTGGATCTAGCCCAACGTTGGGATCTGTTTTGGTCACTCCACTGAGATGGCATTGGGCGCAGGCATACTGAAACAGGCGCTTCCCTTCCTTCACTTGTTTTAAGCTCAATACAACAGTGCCCCCTTCACCGTTCAGCGGAATGGTGCGAGTTGCCTCATCAAGTTGAGCAGCCGTAGCGCTACCGACAAACATCTGAAAGGCGAAGAATACAGTGGCCACAGCCAGCCAAATGTATCTTTTGAGCATGGTTCTCCTTAGTTTGGCTTTAGGTATACAGGTTTTAATGGGGTATTGGTGGACTCAATATGGCTAGGCTGTTACCGAAACGCAAACTTTGCAGTAGCCCTTTGGATAAATCCCAACGACAACTAAACAAAAGAAGAGTTTGGGAGTTTTTAATAAGAGATTCCTAACTGATTGCAGAGGTTGGATAGATTCTCCAATTTGGAGCTCACCTTCCTCAGCCAGTCCTGCAATAAACAGGACTGAAATACCCACGGCATAGCTTGCTAGCCGATCGATTGAGTCATTCCAATAAAAATATCATGCCACTGAGTGCCACCTTTCCCAAGCATTGCGGCAGATTTGGTTATTGGTGATTCGATTTTAGATTGCAGATTACAGATTACTTAGATTGGGGGCTACCCGTTTAGGCTGAGACATTTGGGTAGAAGTAGGAGTCAGAATACAGAATTCAGTATTTCTCCTGGCTCCTGAGTTCTGAATTCTTTCCTGGCGTTTCCGTCCCGCCTTAAGTTGGTAGCCGCATCAGAAATGGAGGCTTACAGATATTGGCGTTGGGAACCAGCGCTACTGACCCTGGAGAGAGGGTAAGACCAAAGCGGTGGCGCAAGTCTGCTACCGTAACGGCGGCTTCCGATGAATTGGGAAGCCCGCACTGTAGCCTAGCGGCCAGCGTCGGGTAGTTCACTCTGGAGTTGTGACGCTGAGAGAGCGAACTTCAGGTAGATGCATCGATAGATGAGTTGTTGAGGTAGTTGTTGAGGCGGCAGGTTGATGTAAGCGAATGAGACGGGCCAGGGTTTGCTTGAGCTGAGTTCGTGGCACGATCGCATCCACAAAGCCATGCTGGAGCAAATATTCTGCTGTTTGGAAATCGTCTGGCAACTTCTCGCGCAGAGTTTGTTCAACCACGCGCCGCCCCGCAAATCCAATCGTTGCTTTTGGTTCTGCCAGAATAATGTCGCCTAACATGGCAAAGCTCGCCGTAACACCGCCCGTTGTTGGATGGGTCAGCACCGGGATGTAGAGCAGTCTGGCATCACGAAGACGCTGTAAGGCCGCGGAAATTTTGGCCATCTGCATCAAACTGAGCATTCCCTCTTGCATCCTGGCTCCCCCGGAAGCACAGATGATGACGACGGGCAGGCGCTCCCGTGTGGCCCGTTCAATCAACCGAGTCAGCTTTTCTCCAACGACAGAACCCATACTGCCGCCCATGAACCGGAAATCCATTACCCCGAAGGCAATGGGTAAACCATCCAGGCGTCCAACCCCCGTTTGAACGGCATCCAGGAGCTTAGTTTTTTCTTTTGTCTCCTGGAGGCGATCGCTGTAGGACTTGCGATCGCGAAAAGTTAGTGGGTCTGTTGCAACAAGCTGCGTATCAATGGCGATCCAGGTGTTGGAGTCGATCAACTGACGAATCCGCTCATCGCTGTGTACCCGAATATGATGGCTACACTCTGGACAAACGAGTTGGTTCGCCTGCAAATCCTTGGTATAGGTGAGGACTCCGCACGCTTCACACTTCGACCAAAGCCCATCTGCGATTTCGCGCTCCTGCCGATCCTTGCTGATTGGGCCGGATTTCTGCCGATTTGCGAACCAATCAAATAGAGACATAGGTATATGGATTCCTCCCTAACTCGTCAGTGGAGCGATCGCGCCATCTGCTTCGAGCACTAACAGCCCAAGCAGAAGCCTGTTTAGGGACTTGCAGACAAATAAGGTATTAACAATACCACAATCTGTAGGGGCGAACGGCCGTTCGCCCCTACCGCACCACTGGGATGTTATTTTCATGCATGCCCCTTACTGCTGTTCTTAAGACAGCAAATCCAAAAGTTTAGTTGCGGAATAGATTATACCAATTCACTCCGGCACCTCCGATACAGATATTCAAATCTCAGGTCAGGGTGGGTGTGTCTAACTCCTGGTAAACCATTGTTTGAACCGAATCAGGCTTTTGATTTCTTGCAAAAGGGGCGAACTCGCTGAACTCCGTTGCGGATGGGTCAATAGTCCATGACGTGGACTGAACAGAAATGCCAGAGTAAAAAGTCCTGCCGAGACGAGAACTACAGCTGGACCGGAAGGCAAGTTGTAGTAGTAGCTGAGGTACATGCCGCTGATGCTAGCTAAGATGCTGATGGCTGCCCCCAGTAGCATCATTTGGTGCAAGCGTTTGACCAACAGATAAGCTGTGGCTCCAGGCGTGACCAGCAGTGCCAGAACCAGAATGACACCCACTACTTTAAGGCTGGCGACGATCGTCAGCGCGATCAGAATCATCAAGCCGAAGTTGAGCAGGTTAACCGGCAACCCAGCTGCTTGAGCACCGACTGGATCAAAGGTATAAAACTGGAGTTCTTTAAACAGGAGGAGGATGACTGCGATGACGATCGCCGCAATCACAATCGTGCTGATCACATCCTCCCAACTGACGCCCAGAATATTGCCAAACAGAAAGTGGTTCAGGTCAACTTTGTTGTCTTTTTGAATCGTCGTAATCAGGGTAATGCCGAGGGCAAAAAAAGCCGAAAACACAATTCCCATCGCCGTGTCCTCTTTGATTGGCGATCGCGTATGAATTAGCGCAATCAACAGTGTACTCAGCACTCCGGCAATAAAGGCACCGACAAAAATATTGGCTCCCAGCGCAAAAGCGATCGCCAATCCGGGCATCACCGAGTGGCTGATTGCATCTCCCAACAGCGCCAACCGCTGCACCATCAGGTAGCTGCCCACCACGGCGCAGAGAATCCCAACCAGCACCGCCACGATCAGCGATCGCTGCATGAAGTCGTATTGAAGGGGTTCGAGGAGGAACTGGAGCATACCTACGCTGCCCTCGCCGAGAAGAAGTTGACCATTCCACCATAGGCACGATTCATATTTTCTGGGTGCAGGACGGATTGGCGATCGCCGACGGCGATTAGTTCGCGGTTGAGTAGGACTAAGTCATCGAAATGGGTAATGGCTTCTCCTAAGTCGTGGTTGACCACTAAAACCGTTTTGCCGGAGTCTGCCAGTTCCCGCAAAATATCAAAGATAATCGCCTCTGTTTTCTGGTCAATTCCGGTCAAGGGTTCGTCTAAGCAGAATATTTCGGCTTCCTCTGCCAAAGCCCGCGCCAGAAACACGCGCTGCTGCTGTCCACCGGAGAGTTGACCAATGGGGCGATCGCGATAGTCCACCATCCCCACTCGCTCCAACGCGGTAGTCGCGACTCTGCGGCTGACCGTGGAAAACCGCCGGAACCAGCCCGATTTGCGGATTCTGCCCATCAGTACCACATCCCAAACGGTGGCGGGGTAGGTCCAGTCAACCTGCGATCGCTGGGGGATATAAGCAACCTGGTCGAGTTGGTGCATCAGGGGGCGATCGCGGTATATCGCCTCACCCTGGGCGATCGGCACTAACCCCAACATCCCCTTCAGCAGCGTACTTTTTCCAGCTCCATTCGGGCCAATAATGCCAGTCAACCGCCCTGATTGCACTGTAAAACTGACATTCCACAATGCCTGGACAGTTCGGTAATAGACGGTCAGGTGGCTCACAGTGATCACGATGCCGAACTCCCTTCTAAATCTAAGTGTCTAATCGAATCATAGATGAAAAGTGAAAGGAAAATGAAATTAATTATGAAAGGAAAATGAAGATGAGATACGCTGAATCATGAAAAGAAAATGAAAGGAAAATCGTGAATGGTATGGCTTAAAGAAGGCTGTCTTTTTGGACTGCTAGCGGGGCTGTGTCTGAGTGCTTGCAATCCATTAACGCCGCCAGAAACATCGACTGATGCCGCTCAACCCAGGGTCGTCTCCACCAGCACCATCCTTGCCGATTGGACACAGAACATCGGCGGCGACGAAATTCAGCACACTAGCATTCTCAAGCCGGGAGCCGATCCCCACGTCTATGAGCCTGTTCCAACTGACAACAAAGCCTTTGAAGCTGCGAACTTAATTCTTTACAACGGCTATAACCTGGAACCGGGGTTAATCCGGTTGATGGAGTCAGCAGGGAGCAAGGCACGTAAGGCAGCAGTAGGCGAAGTGGTCAAACCGCTGCAACTGACGATGCAAGGCAAGGGAACTGTACCCGATCCGCATGTGTGGGGTGATCCCAAAAATGCGGTTGTGATGGTCGATCGCATTCGGGACGAACTGATCCAACTCTCGCCAGAGGACAAAGCGGAATTCACCCAAAATGCAGCGAATTTAACGAACGAGTTGAAACAGCTTGATCAATGGATTGCTCGGCAAATTCAAACCATTCCTGCCAATAAGCGCCAGTTGGTGACAACCCACGACGCCTTCCAGTATTACGCTCGTGCCTATGGTCTCAATGTTGCTGGCACTTTGATTGGAATTAGCACAGAGGAACAACCCAGTGCGCAGACGGTGCGACAACTGGTGGAAGCGGTGAAAACAACCGGAACCCCTGCCATTTTTGCCGAAACCACAATCAACCCGACTCTGATTCAAACCGTTGCCCAATCCGCAGGGGTGAAACTCGCGCCCAGACAGCTCTACTCTGATTCCATTGGCGCACCGGGTAGCGATGGGGATTCTTACATGAAGATGATGGTGGCGAATACCACCGCCATTACAGCAGCCCTCGGTGGTAAGGTGACGCCCTTTCAGCCTCGTAACTCTAAAATGAAGTCAGTAGGTGAGGACAATTGAATAGAAGATGCTCGTAGGTTGGATTGACGCAGGAAACCCAGCGTCCGCATGGGTTACGCTATCGCTAACCCATCCTACAAATCATCCAGTCTATCCAAACTTATGTGCCATGAACTTTCGGTCTCCAAGCGATGGTCACACTCAAAGCCAGTAAGTTAACCTCCAACGATGTGCAACATCTGCGGAAATTCACTGAGCAGATGGACGAGATTGGCTTCACCGAACTACTATCCCTTGAGCCACTCACAGAGTCAGAACGGCAAGAATTAGCACAAATCCGGCGTGACTTTCGCGCCTATTTGAAGCTGGAAAAAGAGTCGGAAGGTCAGGTTAAGGCACTGACAACATTAAAATGAGCAGGAATGGTAAAGTGCGGTAGCCTGAATAGGGCGATCGCTAGAACGTCTCTGCGAGATGGAGTAAATCATGTTCAAATCATCATCGTTTCTGCGTTTGAGTGCTGCTTTTGCAGGATTAGGTGCCCTGCTGATGGCAACCCCTGCCAGTGCCCACCACGCGATCGGTGGCAAGTTGCCTACCAATTTCGTTGAAGGCTTTCTGTCGGGTCTAGCACACCCGGTGGTTGGGCTGGATCACTTTGCGTTTGTGGTAGCAGTTGGACTGTTGGCGGTCACCAAGCGCCAAGGCATCTGGATCCCGATCGCGTTTGTGCTAACCGCGCTGGTAGGTACCGGAATTCACTTGTTCAGCGTTGACCTTCCAGCAGCAGAGATTTTAATTGCCGCATCCGTGGTGATCTTCGGAATTTTGCTGGCGTTACCCAGTAGTCCAAATCTGTTGCTGATGATTGGGTTGGGGGCGATCGCGGGGCTGTTTCACGGCTATGCCTATGGTGAAGCGATCGTCGGTGCAGAGATGAATCCGCTGGTTGCTTATCTGGCTGGGTTTACCCTGATTCAGCTTGTCATCGCGCTGTTGGCATTCAAAGTGAGTAAGTGGACGCTGAAACAACTCACAGAAACCACCCCCTTGCCGCTGCGGTTTGCTGGCTTCACGATTTGCGGCGCGGGTGTTGCTTTCTTGATGTCCCATCTTGGCTTATGATGAACTGCTTGTGAATGGTTTTGACGGCGATCGCCCTATGACTCAGCTCTACCGGATTACGCTTCTTCCTGGCGACGGCATTGGTCCTGAAATTATGTCCGTTGCTGTAGACGTTTTGAAAGCGGTAGGGCAACAGCTTGAGCTGACGTTTGAGTTCCAGGAGGCGTTACTAGGTGGTGCGGCGATCGAGGCAACGGGTGAACCCTTACCCGCTAAAACCCTGGAGTTGTGCAAGTCCAGCGATGCTGTGCTGCTGGCAGCCATTGGCGCGCCGCAGTACGACACCTTACCGCGTCATCAGCGCCCAGAGACGGGCTTATTAGGATTGCGATCGGGACTGGGTTTGTTCGCGAACCTGCGTCCGGCCAAAATTCTGCCGCAGTTGATTGATGCGTCTAGCCTGAAGCGGGAAGTCGTTGAAGGGGTGGATATCATGGTGGTGCGGGAGTTAACTGGCGGCATTTACTTTGGACAGCCCAAAGGTGTGTTCGCGACGGAATCCGGCGAGAAGCGGGGCGTCAATACAATGGCCTACACCGAATCGGAAATTGATCGAATTGGGCGGGTAGCGTTTGAGACGGCCCGGAAGCGGCGCAAGCAGCTGTGCTCAGTGGACAAGGCGAACGTGCTGGAAGTGTCGCAGTTGTGGCGCGATCGCATCACTGCCCTCGCGGCCGATTACCCCGATGTGGAGCTGTCTCATCTGTACGTAGACAATGCTGCCATGCAGTTGGTGCGTAATCCCCGACAGTTTGACACGATCGTCACCGGCAACCTGTTTGGTGATATTCTCTCCGACGAAGCGGCCATGCTAACAGGCAGTATCGGTATGTTGCCCTCTGCCAGCCTGGGTGCGTCGGGTTCTGGTTTGTTTGAACCTGTTCACGGCTCGGCTCCCGACATTGCCGGACAGGATAAGGCCAATCCGCTGGCTCAAGTGTTGAGTGCGGCCATGCTGCTGCGCTACGGACTTGACCAACCGGTTGCCAGCGATCGCATTGAACAGGCAGTACTCACGGTACTCGACGCTGGTCATCGAACTGGCGATATTCTGTCTGAAGGCATGACTCTGCTGGGCTGCAAAGCAATGGGTCAGGAACTGATTCAAACCCTGGAGTCACTCCAAGGTTAAATCAATCTATTGATCCTTGTCGGAATGTAGCAAGTATACTAAACTCTACCAAAACGAAAGGGGTAGACCGGTGGCATACGTTTCACACAAAAGGCAATCTCCCAGCCAGGCCGATGATTCCGATTTTGCTGTTCTCCTGGATCCTGGGCTGATTCGAGCAGCGCGTAGCATCTATACGACTTATTATGAAGTTCACCCAGAACTGGTTCAACGCCCGCTGGGGGTCGCGATCGATCGATTCACCCATCGCGGCAAGCTAATTTTCTCAGGCAAACCGATTCTGCTGCCGCAAGAGTGCTTTGTACCCTTCAGCCAGATTGAGTCGGATCTGTATTCGTAGGGGCTAGGAATTAGGGGCTGGGGATCAGGGGCCAGGAACCTAGTAGGTTAGCAACGGATAGGCAACAGATGAGGCATTGCAGGCGATAGCCGTCAACCATCCGTTTCATCCGCTACAGAATCCGCTGCCAATCATCCTTCTCGAACATTCTTTTAGCTCCCAGCTCCCAATTTCCCAAATGGACTTTCTCCTAACCCTGGTTGTCTATTTTCTGGCTTTTGCGCTGGGTGCATCGACTGGGAGCTTTCTAAGTGTTGTCATTCATCGGATTCCAGCCGGATTATCTATCCTGCTGCCTCCTTCGCAGTGTCCCAAGTGCCAGTATCGCCTCAAGCGGCGAGAGAATGTTCCTATTCTGGGCTGGTTCTGGTTGAGGGGAAGATGTGCGCGTTGTCGTGCTCCAATTTCGTTGCGTTATCCGTTGCTGGAAGCTGCTTGCGGTGGGGTGTTCCTGCTGATTTTTGTCGGATTTGGGGTATCCTGGCAGACCCTTGGTTATTGGCTCCTATTTGGCTGGCTGTTAGCCTTGGCGCTGATTGACATCGACACAATGACGCTGCCGAATCCGTTAACTCAATCTGGGTTGGTCGCTGGCTTGGTGTTTCAAGGAGTTGTGGGGATGTCGGTAAGTTCTTCGCTCACCGGTGGAATCAGCCAACTGATGGACGGAGTGTTGGGTGCAGTACTGGGACTATGGTTGCTGGACGCGATCGCGATCGCGGGTTCCGTTGCCCTCGGACAAACCGCAATGGGTGGTGGCGATGCAAAACTCGCGGC
>JAAUSG010000111.1 GCA_012034055.1 Leptolyngbyaceae cyanobacterium RU_5_1
TGAGAGGACACCAAATAAATTTTCGTCCAGGAATTCATAAACACGCTTTGTAAAGGGAATCTAAAGGAGTTGTTCAACACAAAAATTGCCCTTAATGACCCTGATGATAACAAATCTTCTCTGGCAGGAACGCAAAAGTCTGCGGTTTCTGACTACGCCATCTCAATACTCATCTCGTTCAAAGTGCGGCATCAATTTCCATTCTGCCCATTGGCTGGGGGAATATTAGTTGCCAGCCAGTAGTCTACAAATGCTTGAACTGTTCTTTCTAATTGGTCAGAATCAACTGGCTTGATCAAATAGCCATTTGCTCCGTTTTGATAGCAGAATTCAACGTCTCTAGGATTTGAAGAGGTCGTGAAAACAACGACTGGAATTTCCTTAAGATGCTGGTCTTGCTTAAGTTGTTCCAACACTTCGCGACCATCTGTACCCGGCAGGTTTAAGTCAAGCAAGATCACAGATGGGCGAGGGGCAGTATCAGAACTGTCGTAGTCTCCATCCTGGTAAAGGAAATCCAGAAGCTTATCTCCATTTGTACAGCGATAGATCGGATTTTGAACCGCCATCTGCTGCATCAGCAGATGTAAAACCTCAAAATCCTCATCACTGTCTTCAGCGATCAGTAAGGGGTCGTACTGCTTTGTTTTCATGACTGCTATTATTAAGCGCTGGATTTATTTCAATATATTACAGTATTTTTACAAAACTTAAAATTAGTTAACTTATCAAAGCTATCGTTTTTCCAAATGTGGCATATCGACCCACTGAAGTACGAAGCTTCTGAGAGGCAAGCTGTAACGCTGTAACACGGCAGGAGAGTGTAAACCACGCCCAGCCCGGAATCTGGAGTTTTTCTGAAGGGAAAGCTCCAGATCTGGACGTAAACAAGGTTTATCTAGCTGGTTAACTGTTAAGCGTGAAGTAGAATGTTGAGCCTTCGCCGTAGGTTGATTCTGCCCAAATCTGTCCACCGTGGCGCTCGATGATTTTTTGGCGATCGTCAGTCCTGCTCCGGTGCCACCACCATACAGATGTTGCTCGTGCAGTCGCTTAAATAAGCGAAAGACGGTTTGCAGGTGTCGTTCCCGAATGCCAATGCCGTTGTCCCGAACGTAGAAGAGGTAGGGATTAGGGGCTAGGGGCTGGGGGCTAGTAGAGGATTCTTCCCTAGCCCCTAGTCCCCAGTCCCCAGTCCCTTCTAAGAAGCCGATTTCAATCCACTGGTCTGGCTTGTCGTTGTACTTGAAGGCATTGCTGAGTAGGTTTGCAAATACTTCAACGCTGAGCACCGGATCACAGTCAATGATGGGTAGCGATCGCGGGATGCGAATGTCAGGGTGAGGGGCTTGATGGCTGACCTGCAAATCTTCAAGGACTTCGTCAACGATCTGATTCAAATCGGTGGCTTGTCGATGGAGTTCTGCCTGTCCCAATCGCGAGAACTTGAGCAGAACATCAATCAAGGATTCCATGCGACGGGTCAGTCGAATCAAGGTTTGCAGGCGAGCTTTTCCCGTATCATCCAATACGCTCCCGTAGCCTTTTAGCAACAGGGTTGAGTAGTTGTGAATGCCCCGCAGAGGCTCCTTGAGATCGTGAGAAGCCGCGTAGGCAAAGGAATCCAATTCCTGGTTGCTACGCTCCAACTCCCGGTTAATCCTGGCTAACTCGTCGGCTTTGTTGAGGACGATGCCAACGATCGCGCTCCTTAAATCCAACGCATTTTCCAGTTCACAGGGTTTCCAGGGCAATGAGGTGAAGCGAACGGTTTCCTGCCACTGGGCAAAGGAGGTGCGCGGCGACAGCGTAACACTGCCATCTGGTGCAACGGTGATCGACTCGTTCGGATCGCCGGCCCAATTCACAGTTTGTAAGACTTCTGGACGAAACCAGAGGACGTAGTAGCGCCGAACTTTAGAAATCCGTAACAATAGCAAGCCACTGGCGGTCTGTTTGAATGCTTCTGCGACTGGGTAGAGTTTTGGCAGTGAATCGGTATGAAACAGGGGATTGTTGTGAATGTGCGAAGTGGGTAGAGACGCGATTAATCGCGTCTCTACAGGAGTGGGGTTATCGTTTGAATTCCCAGCAGGGGAAACGAGTTGAGTGTCTGCCCACTGGATTAGCACATGAATCTGCTCAATGGTGGGAGTTGCTCCAACAGGGTGAGTTCATCTTCTAAGCAGACGGCGGCTCCCTGAGCACTGACCAGATCGAGCAGTCGGGGTGCAGGATTCACAAGGGCGTTTTTGAGGTCATCCGCCTGGGCGATCGATTCGACAAACTCAGATTGTAAGGATCTGAGTTTGACCATGTAGTCCAGTTCTTCGTGATCGACTTTGTTGGCCAACTCTGATGAGATGAATTGTCCTAACAATTCGCAGGTTTCCCGAACGTTATAGGGCAGCAACTTGGGGGACTGATGGTGACAGGAGATTAGCCCCCAAAGGGTTTGCTCTTTAATCAATGCAACAACCAGAATGGCGGCAACACCCATGTTTTGGTGGTATTCCACACAGCACGGATCAACTCCTCGCAGGACGACTCGACTCAGATCAGACGGTTGCTGCGTAACTGGATTGTCTGGCGGAATCAGTTCAATCGATCGCGCTCTTAGATCCGGAATGAATCGCAGCAATCCACGCTGATAGAGCGCTCTAACCGGATCTGGAATATCGGTTGCAGGATAGTGCAGCCCCAGGTAAGTGGGTAAGTCATCCCGCCTTGCCTCAGCCACAACAGCTCCCGCTCCCTGCGGATCAAACTGGTAGACCATGACGCGGTCAAATCCAGTGATTTTACGAACTTCTTCCGTCGCTAACTGGAGAAATTCGCTCAGGTTAGCGACCTGCCGCAGTTGAGCGATCGCCCGTTTAACCCAAAATTGGACATTGAACCCCCGCTTGGCCAGTGGAGTGAACCCGTAACTCTCCACTGCGCTGAATGTGGGTTCTAGCTCCAGTAGAACGATCGTTTCTAGCTGATGAGCCGTGCCGTCAAAGGGTCGTTCGCCAGTCGATGTGCAAACCGGCAGTTTCAGAAAACTGATCTGGCCAGTGTCTTGCAACTCCTGCTGCATGAATTCAATATCTTCAGGATTCAGCAACATTTGAAGGGGTTGACCGAGCAAATCCTGGGGCTGGAAGCCAAGGTGTTCCCAGATATTGGTACTGACCTGCAAAAAGTTAAGTTCAGGATTGCTGAATACCAACAAAATGCCATGCGGCTGGATTGAACCAGAAACAGCAGCGGGTTCGCGATCGTACCTGATTAAACCTGTAGAGTGGGCATTGGTAGCTTTGAACCCATTCATGTCTTGCAATCAGCGTTCAATTTTTGCTGTTGAGCATTCTCGTTAGTATTGCAGTTTATCAAGAAGTTTTGCGGCTAGTTAAGAGCAATTAATAAAACCTAAAGTAAATATTAAGGCCTTTCGGATGAAGTGATATGCTGTTCCCAACAATCCTAAAGCAAATATTAAATTTCCTAGAAAAGGAGTATGAGGGCATGTTGATCAACTCCTCAATGCTACGCCTGGTTTGGGATGTCGTTGAGGAAATCCCAAGCAGTAAATTACTAACTCTCACGGATACTGCTTTGATCAAAGTCATCCTGCAACATATTGCGGTGAGAATTTTGCTAAGCGGTGAGGACGTTTGCTCGTTGTATGGCTATATTGGCTCCAGAACAATGCTGATTCGGGATATGGCTGAGTCCCGCCTTGAGAATTGTCTACTGCAGAAGGTTTCCTAGTACTCGACCCCGATACGTTTGGTGGGTGGAAAAAATACGGAAATGGGACAGCCAAGCTGGCTATCCCATTTTGAATCATAAAGTTGACCGGCTACCCGCTTAAGCTCGGGACATTTGGGTAGGGTAGAAGTCAGGCTTTCCAGAGTATCAGCCGAGGGGAGTCAGAATAAAGAATTCAGTATTTCTCCTGACTCCTGGCTCCTGACTTCCTTCCTGTTGCTGCTGTCCTGCCTTAAGTTGGTAGCCGTTGACCTGATCTAATTGGCTTTTGCTTGAGCAACCGTTGCCTTAACTTCAACGTCTTTGACACCCTGGATTTGTTTGGCAAGGGGTTCAACTTTAGCAAGTTGCGCCTGGGTGGGAACGGTTCCGGCGATCGTCACGGCTCCGTCTTTAGAGTCCACTGTTAGCCTGCCATCTGGAATATTTGCCTCTAGCTTGTTGCGAACCTGGCTTTCAATATCACCGTCGGCACGGACGTTTGGGTCACCCATTGCATCGTTCCGCTGGTTACGTGCCCGCATATCGGATTCAATTTGCTTTTTGCGAACCTCATTCGTTGCATCGTTTTTGTTCGTCTGGGCAGTTTCAGTAGCGGGAGGTTGGCCGTTCTCGTTCGTTGAATTTGGAGAATCAGCCGTTGTTTTAGCGTTGTTGCAAGCCGCCAGACCAATTAGAAGCACGCTACTTAACAAAAATGGAGTGATCTTGCTCATTAGATTCATCCTCACGTTTACACAAAAGGTTTGTTATGGCTGGTAGTCCCAGCGGTGCGGGCAGGATCGTTTGCAGGCATATCGTAGATGCCCCATTCCTGAATGCCGCGATTTCTCAAGATTGATTCGGCGCGACGGATTTCATCGTCTGACCCTTCGACCATGACCAGGTAATCGCCACTGGACACACGATCGCTATACACTCTGGCTCGATCCTCTGGAATACCCAAACCAGCCAAAGCGCCTACTAAACTACCTGCTGCTGCACCAATCGCACCACCAGAAATGGTTGTTGCCAAAGCGGTTGCAAGGGCACCACCGACCATAACTGGACCAATTCCAGGAATGGCAAGTGCTCCTAAGCCCACGAGTAAGCCCGTCAAGCCACCTAATGTACCGCCTGCGATCGCGCCTGTTTTTGCGCCCTCATCCGCCTGGGTATCTTCGGCCGTGCGGTTCATGTCTGCAGATAGGCGATCGCCCATATTGGTCCCACCTACGTCACCCTGGCGATTCACATCGCGACCCACGATAGACACTCTATCTACCGGAAGATTGCTGGTTCTCAATTCGCGCAAAGCGGCTTCTGCATCCTGGTAACTTGAAAAAATGCCGACTGCCCGCTTGTGATAGCCTAAAACCATTTTTCCCTCCTTTCGCTGCGCAGGTGTAACCATGCACGGAAGCGAAATTAGATTTGTAATTTACATCACCATTGTCGTTTCGACTGTTGTCCCTATCCTCTATCTAGAGGAGAACATTCATCGTGATTGAGGAGGAGAGCGAGAGGGAATATGGGTTGAATATGATGGGAATGTAATCATACCTAACGAGGCACTACTCCGGGGGGTGGTTTTTTCTCAGAAATCACCTTAATGAGTACTAGACATGCAGGAAAAGTGAGCCAGATAATCAAAAAAACTTCACCACAAAATCATTCCCAATCACGACCGTGGCAATTGCCACTTCATTTAGTGTTGGTTGGCCCGTTTGTGTTGCTAATTGCTGGAACAGTTGGACTGACGAGTTGGCTATCCTGGCGCACGGGTCAGCAAGCCGTGGAAGAGGTTGCTAACCGCTACAGCCGCGAAGTCACTGAGCGTATCCAACAGCATTTGAAGTCTTATTTGGAGACTCCAGAGCAGATCAATCGCATCAATCGAAACGCAGTCTATTTAGGTGAGCTAAATCTAACTGATTTGCCAACTGTGGAGCGTTATCTTTGGCGTCAAATTCAGGCGTATGACACCATTAATTACATTATGGTTGGCACCGATCGCGGAGATTACGTTGCGATCAAACGCAGTGACCAGCAATTACAGATCGAAGTTGCCAATCATGCAACTGGAAATGCCCTAAAAAGCTACGAAACCGATCTCCAGGGACAACGAACCAGACAATTGACCAGCACCCCCCGCTACAATCCTCGCATCCGCCCCTGGTATGAGGCGGCAAGCAAAGCCAAAAAGCCTGCCTGGAGTAGTGTTTACCAAATATTTAATGACCGAACCTTGTCGATTACTCAAGGAGTACCGCTTTATCGTCAGCAGACTAGCCCGCAGAGTCAATTGCTGGGAGTTGTGGGGGTTGAGTTATCGCTGCCTGGGATTAACGAATTCCTGGAGAAGTTGCGCGTCGGTCAATCTGGACAGACGTTTATTGTGGAACGCTCTGGAGATCTGATCGCAGACTCTGTTTCAGACGTTCCGTTGCGCCAGCAGAATGGAAAATCGGAGCGGATCAAGGCAACTGAAGCCAACACGCCGCTGATTCGTTCGGCAGCTCAACACTTAATCGATCGCTTTGGTGGCTTCGCCAAGATTCAAGGCAAACAGTCCATTAAGTTCAACTTTGAGGGTGCCCTGCATATCTTAGAGTTGACGCCGTTTCGGGATGAACATGGCATCGATTGGCTAATTGTGGTGGTGGTACCAGAAGCAGATTTCATGGGGCAAATCCATCGGCAACAATTGATCAGCGCGGTGTTGTGTTTGCTGGCCCTGTCCGGTGCGATCGCCCTCGGCGTTTTCACCACCCGCTGGATTACCCAACCCATTCGCCGCTTAAGTTGGGCAAGTCAAGCCATCACCAGTGGAGAACTGGGTCAAACGGTGCCTGGATCTGGAATTCGGGAATTGGATGTTTCATCCCAAGCATTCAACCAGATGGCAACGCAATTGCAGCAGTCCTTTACGGAGTTGGAACAGACGAATGCCGACCTGGAGCGACGGGTTGGAGATCGCACCGTTGCCTTGCAGCGTCGGGCTGAAACCGACAGTCTCTTGAGCAAGATTTCCCGTGCATTTCTGGATCAGGAGGCGGATGTCGCGATCGCATTCACCCTGCAAGAAATTGGCACGTTTACGGGCAGCGATCGTAGCTACATCGTCCGCTATGACCCTCATCAACAGCGATGGAACATGAGCCACGATTGGTGGGTCGAAGGGCTGGAATCAGTCCGCGATCAGTTTCAGGAAATTCCCGTGAAACGGTTGCCCTGGTTCTGGCAACAGCTTCTCGTTGAGAATCTATTAGAAATCCCCCGTACCGCAGACTTGGGACCTGAAGCCGCCTCAGAAAAAGCACTATTCGAGCAACAATCGACGCAATCTCTGGTAAACGTCGCTATTACCCATGCCGGTCAACTGATTGGTTTCATTGGTCTCAATACTGTTCACACCCATAAAGTCTGGAGTACTGAAGACATTGGACTGCTGAAGGTAATTGGCGAGTTGATTGCGATCGCGCAAGCCCGACAACAGGTCGGGCAAGCTCTGCAAGCCAGCGAAGCACAATATCGTGATCTGGTTCAAACCGCCAACAGCATCATTTTGCGCTGGGATGCCAGTGGGCGCATCCGTTTCTTAAACGACTATGGGCAACGCTTCTTTGGCTATTCTGAACAAGAGATTTTGGGTCGTCATGTTGTCGGCACGATCGTGCCTCAAACGGAAAGCTCGGGGCGGGACCTGCAGCAACTCATCCAGGATATTTGTGAACACCCCGATCGCTATCTGCAAAACGAGAACGAAAACATCCGTTGCAATGGAGAACGGGTTTGGTTAGCGTGGGCAAACCGGCCGATTATGGATGAGCAGGATCGGTTGATTGAAATCCTATCGGTGGCAACCGACATCAGCCGACGCAAAGCCGCTGAAGTAGAACTTCAGTCCGCGAAAGAAGCCGCTGAAGTGGCTAGTCGCGCCAAAAGCGAATTCCTGGCGAATATGAGCCACGAGCTGAGAACGCCGTTAAATGGAATTCTTGGCTATGCCCAGATTCTCAAACGCAGCAAAAACCTGACTGGTGAACAGTCCCAGGGACTAGACACGATTCAGCAATCAGGCGAACACCTGCTGATGCTGATTAACGACGTGCTGGATTTGTCCAAAATCGAAGCCCGTCATATGGAACTCCACCTCACCGATTTTCACCTGCCCAGCTTTTGCGCGCAATTATCGATATTTTCCGTCTGCGAGCACACCAAAAAGGCATCACCCTGCTCTACGAACCCCTTACCGAATTGCCAACGAATGTTCGCGGGGATGAACAGCGTCTGCGGCAGGTTTTGTTCAATCTGTTGAGCAATGCTGTGAAGTTTACAGACAAAGGGGGAGTGGTGTTTAAGGTGGGTGTAGTAGCAACAGATTTAGCCGATGAAACAGATTCATCGGCTAAATCTGTTGCTAGGATTCGCTTCCAAGTTGAGGACTCTGGCATTGGGATTGCGTCAGAGCATTTAGAAGAGATTTTTCTGCCGTTTCAGCAGGTCGGCGATCGCCGCCAAATGCGCGAAGGAACTGGGTTAGGTCTGGCGATTAGCCGCAAACTTGTGGAAATGATGAGTGGCAACCTTGAAGTGCGCAGTGCTCCGGGTCAAGGCAGTATTTTTGAGTTTGAACTGGAAATGCTGGAGGTGGAAGGTTGGCACCCAAAAACAACCATTTATCCAGATAAAGTTCCAGAAGTGATTGGCTACAAAGGTCAGCGACGCAAAGTCCTGGTGGTTGATGAACAACGAGAAAATCGCACCGTGCTGGTCAAGTTCCTAGCACCGTTGGGATTTGAAATCGTGGAGGCAGAAAATGGGCAACAAGGTTTAGTGAAGGCAGCCGAGTTTGAACCCGATGTAATTTTCATGGATCTGGTGATGCCGGTCATGGACGGGTTTGAAGCCACACGACAACTGCGGCGATCGCCCGACTTTCAAAACACCGTCATCATCGCCGCCTCCGCCAGTGCCTTTGAACACGACCAGCAAACCAGTCTCAATGTCGGCTGCAACGCTTTTCTCTCCAAGCCAATCCGATACAAACAACTCCTGGCAACGCTCGAACAACTGCTGGGGTTTGAAATGGGAGTAGGAGGAGCAGGGAAGTAGGAGGGAATGGGGAGATGGGGAGATGGGGAGATGGGGAAGAGCAATCTAAAATCCAAAATCCAAAATCTAAAATCTCCTCACCCCCTCACCTCACATCTCTCACCTCGGTTAGCCAACCCTCTATCGAAGTCCTGGACGAACTGCTAAATTTAGCCCGCATGGGTGCAGTATTGGAAATTCAGGAACGGGTCACTCAATTAGAGCGATCGGACTCGCAGTTGGCTGTCTTTGCTGCTCAAGTGCGTCAACTGACAGACTCCTTCCAGGTTCGCCAACTCCAGGAGTTGCTGCAACGTTCCAAAACAAGTTCTTCATAGGACTTACGCAAACCTCGGAGGTTTAACCAAGAATCAAGCGCCGTGACGAACGATGGTGACTAAAACCTCCGAGGTTTTAGTCAAAATGCGTAGATCCTATTAACCCGGTAATGTTTGTTCGTACCTATTTCGGAAGTTCACGATGATTGCGTAGGGTGTGTTAGGCATCGCCGTAACGCACCGTCAGCCCTGGATCTGGTGCGTTACGCTATCGCTTTTCTTGAATGGCGAAGCCTATACAGCACCCTACCGGCTCATGTCGGTTCTTTTACTGCCAGGGTAATATCCTCAGTAGATTAGGGTTTGAGATAGGTGCGGAACCACTGAATCATTTCCTGAGCGGCATACAGTTGGTGCTCTGGGCGATATAGCCCGTGCCCCTCACCCATAAACTTGACCATTCGAGCCGGGGTTCCTTGAGCTGCCACCATCCAGTAGAAGTTTTCCATCAATGTCACGGGTAGAAAATCCTGGCTGCCATGAAAGATGAGCAGAGGAGTTTGAACGCGGGCAACGTTATAAATCGGTGAATCTTGCTGAAACTTGGCGAAATTGTTGTAAGGGTTCAGGCTACCGTAGTTAAGCGATGCAACCCCTCGACTGCGAGTTTTCCACTCAGCAACGTTATCAATTAGCGTACATTGAGCGTTGGCGGCTGCATAAAGCTGAGGATGGCGAGTAAATTGCTCTGACTAGAAGCGTTTTGCCATCAGGACTCCAGGTCAGGTCGGAGAACGCGGCATTGTCTCCTTTGCTGGCATGAATGAGGTGCTGCTGCCCGGTCTTCAAGTTGAATGTTTGCAGGGCATTTTTTTGCAAGTAAGGATTCTGATTGGGTTCAAGCAGACCCATGGCATCCTGTGTCGTTGGGGAAAAGAAACTTTCGCCGCCGTTGGGACTGAGGTCATTGGCGGTCCAATTGCGAATGATAGCAAGTTGAGAGCTGTCGGGTGTCCAGGCAAATGTGGATAGCTCAATCCCGGCAGGCAAAACAAAGCGATACAGTTGCTGACCGGACAAACTCATAACTCTAAATTCGGTGGGTTTGTCCTCACCGGAGTCGTCCTCGTCGTCCTGGTCATCCTTGGTTCTGGCGGTTTGAGCTCTACCAGCATTCGTGACGTGTTCGGAGCCAGACTGACCGGTGAACCCAGCGCATCCAGAAACTTCAGTGGCTTGACCGTCACCTTTCCAGTTGTCCGGTTGACTGACACTAGGGCGTATTGCCCATCCTCTCCGTTTTGTTTCTCGGCGATCGCGACCACTGTTTTGGCATCTCGCCAACGCCAGTACGAGTAGGGGTCTGGTTTGAATCCCTGGAATTGCTCAGAATCAATTTCAATTAGAGACCCATTCTGGATGTTGAGCAGGTTGAAGGCAGGGTCTTTCGCTGTTGGATCACTGATTTGAACCACAATCATGGTTCCATCCGGGCTGACTTTACTGGCAACGGAGGGCGTAACGGCACTCTGTAGGGTTTTAATCGTCTCCACCTCATCCCTGGCAAGCAGCGTCGTTTTCTTAGCCGTTTTGCGATTGATCACAACGACCGGCTTGGGTTTAACGGCTGCGCGACTTTGACGTTGAGAGGGTTGAGTAGGTTCTGTGCTGAAGGCACGTTGAGGCGCTGTGAGCGCGAAGGTAAGCAGTGTGAGGGGAATGAGTTTGAGCGATCGCAGACAGATTGCATTCATAGAAGGTCGATGCTGTGTAGGTAGATGATTGTCAACACAGGGTTTACTACGTTGCTACAACAGCCAGTAAAGTTTTTCGGGTATTCACAAAATTTAGTTTTGGATAGCAATCCTCCAGAGCAAATTTGGATTGAGCGATGCCCTACTGATAGAAACTGAGTGGGGGAATAGCTGTTGATGACTACCGAACATCTACAGCGTGCCCTTTGTACAGAATCGGCCCCGTTGGAAGTCCCGTGGGAGAGCCAGTATCGGGTTCCAGGCTGATTGCAAACAGTTGACCCGATTTCAAGGTGGGCAGACGATCGCTTGAAATGAAAATGTTGCGATCGCTTGGCACCAGCCCCAACGACACAGGGGTTTGCTTCGCATCCGTCAGAGTCCAGAGTTGCAATGCCTGATCTGATTTCAGATCAGGTTTGACCAGTGGAATAATCTGCAGATTGCTACGAGCATCCCCCTGCACCAACCAGGCGGCTGTTTTATCATTGGGTGTTTGCAGAATTACAGTAAACTCTGGTGTCTGGCTAATGGGGGATTTTTGCAACGCCAGCACGGCAAGCACAATCGATGTGGCAACGCTGACGGCACTGGTCGATCGCCAAAGGGTGATGTTCTGCCAAAGGTTAGTACGGCGAATGATATCCCACAGATTGACGGAACGGGGCTGTGCTGTTGATTGAGCAGATTTGATGGCGGCAATCCGCTGCTCAATCCGACTCCAGAGATCTGGTGTAAGTTCGACGGGTTCAGCGATCGCGGCCATGCCAAACAACCTGTCTTGCCAAAAGTCAACGGCTGTTCGCAGTTCCTGATTGCTTGCCATCAAGCGTTCAACCTCCTCTGCCTCAACCGTTGTTAGAACCCTCAGCACATACTCACCAGCAGTGATCCACACATCCTCACGGTCTTGCACATTCATAACAAACACTCCCGGAGCGCTAATAGCCCACTGCCATGAGCTAACTGACTTCATGGGAAGCCAACCCAGCCTGTCTAGAAATGAATACGTCGTGATCTGTCTATCGGATGCATTGGTTATTGGTTATTGGTCATTGGTTGTTGGTCATTGGCCGTTCACAAAAGACAGAGGACAAATGACATAGCTTACTTCTGCGTAACAGTAGGACAAATGACGTAGCTTACTTCTGCGTAGCAGTAGGACAGTCTTATCCAACATGTATTTCCACTGACCTGATTTGAAAATAGATGCTTACTATCCCACAAGTGACCAATGACTAATGACCATTTTTATTCGTGGCGCTGTGCGCAATCGATTGTAGCTACTTACTTAATCTCCACTTGAAACGAGTACTCATAACCTCGGAAGTTGGAGTCTAACTCAACGGTATAGTCGCCATTGTGTTGCAGTTCTCCTGACCAGCGAGTGCGTTGATCATCGGGCCCATCCACTAACGGTTTGTCACCGGGAGCAATCACTCTGGGTAGTGGGCCTTGGCGGCTCGTGATCGTCAGAATCTGCCCTTTGCGTGCATTAAAGCGGTACTGGTGGTTCCCGGTGCCAATAAAGCGATCGCGAATAATTGCTGAGGTCTCACCTGCTGCAAAGCTGACGTTCTCGACCTTGCGGTTACAACCATTGCGGGTGCGCGATTTGGCAATCCAACCCTGAATTGGCTCGGTAATCTGAAACCAGCCATTCTGCTCGGTGGCAACTGAAACAAACGCGCCATTCTCTAGTTCAGCAATCTTGTCACTGTCATTTGTTGGAGCCGATCGCACATTCAATGGTGGCTCAGTATCATTGACAACCGCCATCGTGATCACACATGACTGCAGCTCTCTAGAAAGATCGGACTTGACTTGACTCGTCGAAACCGCTGCTGGACTGGAGGTCGTTGTTTTTGTTTGTCCAGGTTGGTCTACTGGAATAGACGGAGCCAGAGGAGCTACCCTGGTCGCGGGCGGAGAGCTGGAAGGACTGACAGTAGGTGCTTGGGCAACCGGCGAGGGAGCCAGTGATGCTGGGGGTGAAGACTGCACTATTGCATAGGTCACTCCAGAGGTGATCGCGATCGCTCCAACCCCAGCCGCAATTAGTAAGAAAGACTTCGGGTTCATATTTAGATTATTCATGGGCCAACTCTTACTATTTCGATACACTATTTGCCAATCGCAAACTGGAAAGATTTGATGAACTTTCTCTATTCACAAGAACTCCAGCAGACTCAATCCCAAAATGCTCAGGTGCGATCGCGTCATAATTCGGATTGCAGACAATGGAATTGGAATGCTTGAGCACTATCGAGCGGGTTTTCTGGCCAGCATGGGTAGCAAAGAGAGCAGTGTCAGGAATCCCAGTGCCAGGAAGAAGGGGAAGCGATCGCCGCCGTGCAGCACCTCACGACCCGTAACCCCTATCCAACTGTAGGCAAGCGTTAGCGGAATCAAACCCAAAAAGGTTCCCAGCGTATAGGTTTTCAGGTCGATGGGGGTCAAGCCAAACAGGAAGTTAACCAGACTGAATGGGGAGAGTGGCGTAAAGCGAACTGCCAGCGTGAAGGTAAAGGGATAGTAGGCGATCGCTTGATTCAATCGTTGCAGCATCGAGTAATGACCAAAGTGCCGCTTCACCCAATCGTGCAACAAGTAGCGGGCTAGCCAGAATGCTCCTACTGCTCCCAATGTGCTACCCAGCAATGACCACAGGGTTCCCCAAAACAGCCCAAAGACGGCTCCTCCGGCAACTGCCATCACATTACCAGGAAACCCCAGAGATACTGCCACCGTAAATAACAGCACAAAAAATAGGGGAGCATAGGCTCCCAAGAGTTTAAATTCTGTAATCAGAAACTCTTCATCAAATAGCGCTTTTGCTGGAGTGAATAAGCAAACTGCAGCGAACGCCACAACACCCAGCGCAATCCAGAGCCATGATTTGTGAAGGTGCTTAAAGCGCATAGTCAGGGAACGCTGGCTCGTACAGGATTTTGTCAAGGGTTTGGGTAAAGAGCATCACCAGCATCATATTTTGCACAGGTATTTTAACCTACCCCGGACAAAACCTGAAATTGTTCGTAAAAGATCTGGATGAAGGAAAAGGGCGTGGGGTACGCAAACCTCGGGGTTTAACCAAGAATCAAGCGGCGTGATGAACGATAATGACTTAAACCTCGGAGGTTTAAGTCAAAATGCGTAAGTCCTGTACTCAGTAATGATTCGATCGCAGAAAATTTCGTTCACCTTCGCTTAATTTTTCTCTCTGCCGAGGCGGTTGAGCATGATACAATAATTAGTCTATGATTTTGTGCAGCCGTTTCTTGGCAGCAAATGAAATTACACCAACTAGCAGTAACAGACTTTACGAGAGCATGATCAGATTGCGATTGAAGCGGTTAGGAAAGAAGCGGGAAGTGAGCTACAGGATTGTAGCGATGCACAGCACTTCTCGACGTGATGGGCGGCCTTTGGAAGAGCTGGGTTTTTACAATCCCAGAACCGATGAGGTGCAGTTAAACATTCCTGCAATTGTGAAACGTCTCAGTGAGGGGGCGCAGCCCACTGATACAGTGCGCAGCATTCTTCAAAAAGCGAACGTATTTGAACAGCTCAATGCCTGACCCAGTTGCGGAAACCCTTTCCAAGGCAGCCGCGCCAAACTACGAAAATTTGATTCGATTCCTCGTCCAACCCTTCTTGGAATCACCTGCAGCACTGAAGCTTGACTGCGAGGTCTCGCAGAGTAGGGCGAGAGTTTGGATCCGTTTGGCCTTTGAAGGGTCAGATAAAGGGCGAGTATTTGGGCGTGGGGGGCGTAACATCCAGGCAATTCGGACCGTACTGGAGGCGATCGCGAAGCTGGCAGGGCACTCAATTCACCTGGATGTCTACGGCGGACCTCCAGGCTACAGCAATGATGGCTCAGAGCGGGAAAACTCGCCAGAACGACCAAATTCCCGTCGTCCGTCATCACGGGGGAGTTCTCGGCCGCGATCGCGGTAAAGGATTGCATGGCAGAGGCGCGAACCATTCAGTTGCCCAGTATTGACAGCGCGATCGCACTCGCAGGCGATCGGGAAGAAAACCTGAAACTGCTGTCTCGCCAAACGGGAGCGACTGTCATCCTGCGAGGTCAGGAGTTGTTGATCTCCGGCACTGACACTCAGGTAGAACTAAGCCAGCGTCTGATTCAAGCATTAGAAGATTACTGGAGCCAGGGTAAGCCGATTTCGAGCGTTGATATCCTCACAGCACGGCACGCCATTGATACGCATCGCCAGGATGAGCTGCAGGATTTGCAAAAAGATGTCCTTGCCCGCACCCGACGCGGTGAGGAGATTCGGGCCAAAACCTTCCGGCAGCGACAATACGTCCAGGCTGTACGAACCCACGATCTCACCTTTTGCATTGGACCGGCCGGAACGGGCAAAACATTTTTGGCAGCCGTTCTGGGCGTTCAGGCTCTGCTTGCCAATCAATTTGAGCGGTTGATCCTCACTCGTCCAGCCGTGGAAGCCGGTGAGCGACTCGGCTTTTTGCCCGGTGACCTGCAGCAAAAAGTTAATCCATACCTGCGCCCTCTCTACGATGCGCTCTACGAGTTTATTGATCCAGAGAAAATCCCAAGTTTGATGGAGCGGGGAGCGATCGAGGTTGCTCCGATCGCCTATATGCGCGGGCGAACCCTCAATAATGCCTTTGTGATTTTGGATGAGGCTCAAAACACCACCCCAGCCCAAATGAAGATGCTCCTGACCCGCTTAGGCTTTCGCTCACGGATGGTAGTTACGGGCGATCTGACGCAAACGGATCTACCCCTCAATCAACTGTCTGGTTTAGCAATGGCAGAAAAGATTTTACAGTCGGTGGAAGAAATTGCCTTCTGTCACCTCTCCAAAGCTGATGTGGTTCGTCACCCTTTAGTGCAGCGAATTGTTGCGGCTTACGAGCAGCACGAAGGAAGTCGGAGTTAAGGGCTAAGTGAAAATTGCGACAGATACTCTACTCGTCCTCAAATTCTTCTTGAGAGAAGGCATTACCAATCAACACTTGGACGATCGCCGTTCCCACCGCACCCAGTCCGACACTAAACGCCAACACCAGACCGAAAGGAATCTGAATTGACTGAATCCCAAAAAGCTGGAACGAAACCGGGGTGAAATTTTGCACGGAAAGAATGGCGATCGCCCCAATCCATCCAGCCAAAATCAGCGAAGTCAAGAGACCAGGCAATGTTTTCATACAAATCAATTGTAATCGCTACCTCAAGGCTAGAGCATTCGCACAAAAATTTTCCTCATCTCCCTCCCCTCCCCATCCCCCCCTCTCCCTCATCTCCCTCACCGTTCTGTCTGCAGCACCTACCCCCCGATCATCCAGTACCTCTAGGGCTTCGCAAACCTCGGAGGTTTTAACCAAGGATCAAGCATCGGACTAAACGTAGTCACTCAAACCTC
>JAAUSG010000362.1 GCA_012034055.1 Leptolyngbyaceae cyanobacterium RU_5_1
TTGCCTGAAAATCATGAAGCGATGGTGTATGTCGTCATGATTCGGTTGATGCTGCGGCGATTAACGAACAACCGCCGAACGAGGAAGCCGAAAACTGCTTAAACAACATTTACAAACAGTTTCTAATGAATACCCAAATCTTATCGACTAAACCTCAAAGGGTCAAAAACCCATTTTGAAAATGAATTTAAAAACTCGATCTTCGATACTCTATAACAAATTGTAATAATTCGCAGGTTATCGCATTGATGAACTCTCCCGAAACGTAAGATTGAAACATTGGTTATCGTCAAACGGTAGCGTTATTGCAAGCAAGTTATTGCGAGTAATAGGCTCATTTTGTATTCTAGTTTATTAGTAAATTTCCTACTCAAATCACCCTAACTTGCTGTGAGCGATCGTGCTTAAGCTCTTTCATATACGTTTCATCAACCACAATTAGCGGAGACAACAATGAAGAGTTGCTCAACAATGCAAACTCCCCACATTGCAAGCGGACTAGTTCTTACCCTACTCAGTGCATTCATGGGGTTTAGTCATCCATTACCGGCTCATGCCGAATATGGTTTTCTTGAACTGGCGGGGGGATGGAAATGTGAAGGTCAATTTCAGGGAAGCAATGGGCGTGGTATTTGTGTACCGCGGGAAGGGGTTGAACCCGGTAATCCTTACAAGTATTACCGAGGAGACATTCGTGATGGCACATTTACTGGAGTCGGCACATTTGTGTATGAAAATGATGACCGTTATGAAGGGCAGGTTCGGAATGGTCGTCCCAATGGCAAAGGCATGTTTCTGGTAGCTGGCGAGAATCAGCGCTACGAAGGCTCCTTCCGGAACGGTGAATATCATGGTCAGGGAGTGTATACGTTTGCCGATGGCAGTCGTTACACGGGTCAATTTGCCGGAGGACAACCCCACGGTAAAGGGACATTCGTCTTTCTTGAAAATGGCAAATATTCCCACACCTACACCGGGCGGTTCTATTTAGGAGTCATCAATGGTAATGGAGTGGTGACGAATGCGAATGGAGTGCGCTGCTCTGGTGTTTTCTACAGCAGCACCTTGACTGGCAAAGGCTCCTGCACGTATCCACGCGGCAATGCATTCAAAACCTATAGTGGAGAGTTGCGGAATGGGCGACCCGACGGCAGGGGTTCCTTAGTGTATTCCAATGGCAAGCGCTATACAGGCGAATTCCGCAATGGTCTGCCAGGATTTTCAGCGGATCAAGGGTCTTAGCAAAGTTGTTGGTTGTTGAATTTTAGATTGCAGATGGTAGATTTTAGATTGAGTAATTTTCTAGCTAACAATCCTCTGCGACGGATTGCGTAGTTAGCAGGCTCTCTTCAATCTTCAATCTTCAATCCTCTTGCTCCTTAGTTTTGCGATCGCTAATATCCTCAAAAATCCCAATCAAGTATTGCGGAACTCCTTCTAAATCACGAACCAGCGATCCATTCACTTCTACCCAGATCACCTGTCCATCTTTACGGATGTAGCGCTTCTCCAATGAGAAGGTGGAAATCTCACCCGGACAGAGCGACTGCAAGTATTCCCAGTTATTTGCCAGGTCATTGGGATGAATCAGTTCCTGGAAGGTCATCTGCAAAAGTTCTGTTTCTGTGTATCCCAGCATCTCACAAAACTGTGAGTTGACCTGGAGAAACTGTCCGGAAGCCGCTGCCCAACTAATCCCGATCGCCGCTCGCTGCATGAGAGTATGAAAGCCTTTCTCATGCAGGGCTTCGTCTGTCCATTGCGGCTCGGTTTCGCTCTGCTTGCGATCGCTGATATCTGTCGTCATGACGTAATACCCCCTAACCTGAGAATGTTCGCCAATGTCGGGGATGAGAGTTGTCGAAATATGGTGAGTACCGCCCTGAGGATAGGGGAGTTCAGCTTCTTCGGTGACAACTTCTCCAGCCAGCACGCGATCAATCCAGCTCTCGACGATGTGGTAAGCATCCTCGCCAATCACTTCCCAACCATATTTGCCACAAATCTCGTCCGGTGTGTACCCAAACCACTGCTGATAGGTCTGATTTGCAAACTGATAGCGGCGATCGGCATCCACATAAGCAATGCAAACTGGCAGGGAGTTTGTGAGTAAGCGCAATCGCTGTTCGCTGTTTTGCAAGGCGGTATTAGCACAGCTCAACTCGGCGGTTCGCTCTAACACCCGTTGTTCCAAATCGGTATTGAGGGCAAGAATTTCGGCTTCTATTTGCTTGCGCTCTGTAATGTCGCGTTGCACAGCCAAGAAATGGGTGTACTGGCCAGCGTTATTGGCGATCGGTACAATGTTGAGTTCGACCCAGAATGCAGAGCCATCCTTTTGGTAGTTGAGCATTTCAACCATAATGGATTCCCGTTTCACGAGGGCAGCCCGAATAGCATCCAACTGAGCACGCTCTGTCTGCGCACCCTGCAAAATGCGGGGTGTTTTGCCAATCACCTCGTCTGTGGAGTAGCCGGTCATGAGGGTGAAGCCCTGGTTGACGTAAACAATTTCGGGGCCTGGTTCATCCAGCGGCTGCATTTTGGTGATCAAAATGGCATCGTTGGCGTTGAAAATGGCAGACTCTAGCAGACGGAGCTGTTCTTCTGCCTGTTTGCGATCGCTGATGTCGTTGAGCACGCCCAGCATCCGGATAGGCTCCCCCTGATCGTTGTAATAGAAACACCCATGCCCTTTAACCCAGTGCAAACTACCATCGGGCCATTGGACACGGTATTCAGAGATGAAGTCCTGCCGATTTACCATCGCGGTTTGCAGGGCCGCCTCTACCTGAGGCATATCCTCTGGATGAACGCGACTTGACCAGTCCGTGTAATTGCGCTCTGGGGTTCCGGGTTCATATCCAAAGATCACTTCGTGATAATGAGTCCAAAGGATCTCACCCGTTTGCATATTCCAATCCCACAGTCCCAGTTTGGCCGCATCCAGGGCCAGGGTGAGACGCTCAGTGCTCTGGCGCAGGGCTGCTTCTGCTTGCTTGCGCTCTGTGATATCGCGATCGAAGCACAGATAAGCCAGACGCCCCTCGTACTCGATGACTCGAATGCTCACTTCAACAGGCAATGTTGTGCCATCCTTGCAACGACAGGCGTGCTCAAAAATAACATTCCCGCGTGACTGCAACTCGCGCAGAATCGCTTGATGGTGAGTCTTATCCAATGGCATATCAATAGTGCGGATGGATAGCTGCAAGAGTTCCTGGTGAGTGTAACCTAACCGCCGCATCGCATTCCAATTTGCGTTTAAGATGCGATCGGTCGCCGCATCGATAATCAGAATGGAGTCATTCGCCGACTCAAATAAGTTGCGATACTTTGCCTCTGATTCCCGCAGGGCGATTTCTGCCTGCTTGCGTTCTGTAATGTTCCTGGCCGTGCAAACAACTGAATTGACAACACCGCCCGCTCCATAGATTGGACTCAGAACATAATCATAGGTCACCGTCCCAGCGGCTGTGGAAAAACTGAT
>JAAUSG010000363.1 GCA_012034055.1 Leptolyngbyaceae cyanobacterium RU_5_1
TATCCAGGCTGTTAGAAGTAAGACTCTGTGGCTTACCAGCCACGCGGGAACCGTTCTGTATCCCGACGCTCAATCAAGGATTAGAGCGCGGGACTTATCCGGTTCCCCAGCCCTCCAGTCAGTTAAATCAGGCAGGACAATTGTCCCGATCGAAATCGGGAATGAATTCTCTTGTAAACAGGAATTTAGGAGTGGCGTTGTTGCAATCATGGGTCTGAGGCTGCCCAGGCGGTTGTTGCCAAAAATCAGCTACACGCTGCTCGAAATCGGGCTTATTCTGCTACTGTCCTGAGCCAGTGGGTTACGTTTATTTCAACTGCTCTATGTGGCGTTGGTGATTCGCAACTGTTTGATGTTTGAAGCCCGCCAACCCGATGTGGTGTTGATCGAAACGCTCTACATCTCAGAAAAAACGGTGCGCAATCACGTTACCAACATTCTGAATCGACTCGGGTTGCGCGATCGCACTCAGGCTGCCATTTACGTCCACTCCAACATTTCACATGACTCTTAATCGACCTGTTGCAGATTAGATAACGAAAACGATAAGCCTCCTGTTTCAAGCGGCAATAGTTGAAGTTCATCTGTGTTTTTTAAGGTATGCGCTCAAATCCCATTCCAACTTGAACGAAATGAGCATCTTCAGTGAGAACACGCTGAAGACTGAATTCCTGCATGACGACCATTGAGGTGAAATCAGTAAACGAGATTTGAGGTTTATCGAGATACTTCAACCGTAACGTTTGAGCTTGAGCAAATCGGAATTCATCAATATGAATCAATTGAAATGAGTCTGTGGAGAAGGCAGCGGATAGTTGGAGCATCGCCTGCTGCGCCTGGTAGGAATTGAGGCGTTTAAAGAACAGCGTAAACGTCTCATCCAAACAAACGATGTGGTGTAGCAAAGAGTATTTTGGGCAATTAACGTGCGATATAAATCAGCAACCTCTTGATGTCTGCGTTCACCTGCATCGTTTAGCGTCAACCAACCCCAAGTATCGACGAATACGGCATTAGTCATAGAGGGTTGCATCGATCGCGTGAGCAAGATTGCCGTGGTTGTTCGCTCCGATGAAACTGGCTAGCGGATCGATGGAGAATTGGGCAGAGGTAGAACTAGGATTGGGTTGGAGGGTTTGGATGAATTTCAAAACAATGGAGAGTTGCTGATCGCTGAGGTTGGCGATCGCCTCCAGAATTTGCTGACGGGAACTGGCAGATTGCATGGGAGTGCGTAAGTCGTGAGGGATTATTTCTCAGAGTAGCAAACGTCCCTCCAACTGCTCACCTCAAATTAGGCGATCGCCCAATCGCCTGTGAAGCTTCCGGAAATACGAAATTTCTTTGAGTAGCAAGGTATAACCCTAGTCCTGGAGTCACCTCCGATGAGCCGCGATCGCCTCCGCCAAGTCGAAAAGAATCTGAACCGTCTGCGGCAGCAGCTTGCGGGAAAAGAAGATACGCTTGTGACGATTGCGCCAGAAGAAAAGGTGCGGATCAAACAGCAAATTGACGACTTGAAGGCAGAAATAAAACCCTTTGAGATTGAATACTGGCAGATTTTGGCGAATGAGTCCGATGCAGAGTCGATCGCTGAACCAAAAGCAGATGTGATTGTGGCAGAAATTGTCGAATCTGTTGACCGACTGGCAGTGCAGCAGGACTATTCGGCTGAAATCATGCAGGTTTTGGTGGAATTGCGGGACAGGTTGAACCAGCCGCAAACTCCGGTAGCGATCAAGGTGAAATGGGTGTTGTCAGCGATTCCACCGTTTGTTGGGCTGGCAACTGAGGGCGAGCTGGATTTAGAGAAATTTTGGCAAACGAATTTCCCCACCTTCAGGCAATGGTCTAAGGCACTGGCAAAAAAGTTGTAGACCACGATCGCTCCCCAGATCGGACAGATCGTGGTGTGCAACCATTCCAGGTTCCCCATCACCGAAATCCCCACTTCACAGGTCGATCGCAGCTATTGCAAGACCTACACGAGTCACTGATGGGGACGGGTAGGGCCGCATTGACCCAGGTGGCAACCCTCTCTGGGCTGGGTGGGATTGGCAAAACTCAAACGGCCGTGGAGTATGCCTATCGCTATTTCTATGACACGCGGACCTATGAGTGGGTGTTTTGGGTCAAGACGGACACCGAGTTAAATTTGGTCACGGGGTTGGCGGAAATTGCTCGATCGCTCAATTTGGCAGACGGCAACCTGGATGAGTTAGCGACACGATCGCGGCACTGGCTGGAGACACATTCGGGCTGGCTGTTGATCTTCGACAACGCCGACGAACCCGAATCAGTCAAACCCTGGTTGCCGCGCAATCCGCAGGGGCGAGTGTTGTTGACCTCACGGGCACAACAGTTTACCAGCCTGGGCATTAAAACCGCGATCGCTGTCACAAAACTGTCCCTGGCAGAGTCGATCGCCTTTTTGCGCGATCGCAGCAATCGACCTGACCTGGATGCAACCGAAGCCGCCGCCGTGAACGCGATCGCGCAAGCCTTGGACGGGTTGCCCCTGGCATTGGAGCAGGCAGGCGCTTTTATCGCGCACAAAGAGGTGTCCTTTGCCGTCTATTGGAAATACTATCAACAGCAGCAGTTAGTCTTGCTGGAGAAAGGGTTGCCGGAAACCGGGGACTATCCGCAGTCCGTTGGCACCACCTGGCTGTTGAATTTTGAAGAAGTGGAGCAGCGATCGCCCGCCTCGGTGCCAATTTTGCAGTTGAGCGCTGTGCTGGCAGCGGATGACATTCCTGAACAGCTTCTGCTCGTTTGTGCCGAGGAATTTGGACTGGTGGATTGCACCGATGAGTTAGCCCTGGCAGAACAGTTAGCCGCCCTGGCAGACTTTTCCCTGATTCAGCGCGACCGAGAGACCGCAAGCTACAGCATTCATCGCCTGGTGCAGTCCGTCATCTGGCAGCGCCTCACCCCCACCGAGCAACACGGCTGGCTACAGCGTGCCGTGGCTGGACTGAGTGCAGTGTTTCCCGATGCGAGAAGATAGAAAAGTGGGCGGTGTGTAAGCGATTAGCGCCCCAGGTGCAGGCGATCGCAGCGCGACCAAAAGCAGTCACGCTGGAAACCATCAAATGGGCATGGCTCCTACATCAAACAGGCTATTACCTCAAGAAGCAGGGACGCTATGGGGAAGCCGAACCTCTTTATGTGCAATCATTCCACATTCGTGAACAGCAGATGGGAGCCGACCATCCTGATGTCGCCACCAGCCTCAACAATCTGGCATTGCTCTACCGAGCACAGGGACGCTACGGGGAGGCAGAACCCCTCTATATGCGATCGTTCTACATCTATGAACAGCAGTTAGGAGGAGACCATCCTGATGTTGCCCAAAGCCTTAACAATCTGGCATCTGTAGTGACCCCCAAATTTCGGACAGGGAGCTAAGAGTAGTATCCTTGTTCTAAGAAGGGGGCAATTATGGCAACAAATCGTCGTCAATACACGGC
>JAAUSG010000112.1 GCA_012034055.1 Leptolyngbyaceae cyanobacterium RU_5_1
AGCGATTCTGTTCCTCATCCTGGTGTTGGCACGGCTCTACCTGGGTTGGGCCTATGTATCCTCCCGGCTGACAGACTCAACCGTTACCTACGAAGAATCGGGCTGGTACGACGGTCAAACCTGGACTAAACCCCCCGCCGTGCTAAACCGCGATCGCCTGGTGGCAATTTACGAAATTCAACCCATTCTGAAGCGTATTCAGAAAACTCTAGGCGTTTGGGTCGGAATTTTGGTGACAGGGGCGATCGTTTGGAGACTGTTGAGTTAAGCCAAATATAGTAGGCCACTGTCCCCGTCTGGTGTTAGAGTCTACCCATGACACCATCACGGGGAAGACGTACACAAGCCGCAGAGCTAGAAGTTAGACTCTTGCGGGAAGGGCTTGTTGAATCAACACATCGGGTTCAGGCGGTGGTTTCCGACGATCGCGGACGCATTTTGTCGGTTGCGGGCAGTGCTGAAACCGCTACATTCGTGCGTTCAGCGCTAAAGCCATTTCAGGCGCTGGCGGTAACCACGACTGGAACACTGGAACGCTATGGTTTGAGCGATCGTGATTTGGCAATCATTTGCAGCTCCCATCGCGGCAGAATAGAGCAGGTGCGTCAAGTGTTCAACATTCTCTGGCGGGCAGACGTTGACCCGTCAGCATTGCAGTGTCCCACGCCACCTGGAAAGCGGAGTCCGCTGGAGTATAACTGCTCTGGCAAACATGCTGGAATGCTTGCCGTATGCCAGCAGCGGAACTGGGCGCTGAACAGCTATCTCCAACGTAGCCATCCCATCCAGCAGCTCATCCTGCAAAAGCTAGCCGAGTTAATGGGAATGCCGGGTGAGGAATTTATTGGTGCTCGTGATGATTGTGGAGCACCGACCTATTTTCTACAACTTGGGCAGATGGCATCCCTCTACGCTCGACTCTCATCGGGAAACAGCTTGGATATGGAGCGCATTATCCGAGCAATGGTCTATCATCCCAACCTGGTTGCCGGAGAGGGTGAGTTTGACAGCGAATTGATGCGCCTCACTGAAGGAGAACTGGTCAGCAAAGCGGGAGCAGAAGGGATTCAGTGTGTTGGACGGGTAGGTGAAGGGATGGGACTGGCGATTAAGGTGATGGATGGAGCAAAACGAGCCAAGCACGCGGTTGCCGTTCATCTGCTCAAGCAAATGGGTTGGATTAGTCCTTCTGTTTCCGAGTCGCTGGCAGAAATGTTCATGTCCGTTGGCAACATGACACGCTTAGAAGTGTCTGGGGATTTGTCGCTGATATAGTCTATAAACACTTAGCTCCGTCAACAAGATTATTTATCTGGCTACCCCGTCTGAGCTGAGACGTTTGGGTAGGGCAGGAGGCAGAATACAGAATTCAGTATTTCTCCTGACTCCCGACTTCTGAATTTCTTCCTAGCATCGCTGTCCCGCTTTAAATTGGTAGCCCTCATCCTCCGTGTGATTTCCCAGTCTCTGATTCAGCTTCAGAGGATTCAGCCTGAGAGAGTGTGACATCTTCATACAGTTCGTTGATGCCCACCTGGAAATCTACGCTTGCCAGGTGAATCTTGCCGTTTGGAGTAAAAGGATGTAGTACCCAAAGCCCTTCGGCATTGCGACGAAAGCAGTCTACCCGTTGGCGTGTCGTGCTAATCAAGACATATTCCTGTAAGGTTTCCAGGTGCTGATAATCAGCAAACTTATCCCCGCGATCGAATGCCTCTGTTGACTTTGACAAAACCTCGACGATCAGGCAGGGATAGCGCTTGAATAGGGAAAATTCTCTGTCTCGTGCGTCGCAGGTGACAATAACATCCGGGTAGCAGAAAATATTCAGCGCTTCAATGTGTGCCTTCATGTCGGAAATGAACACTCGACAGCCCGTACCCCGAACACGGCTTCTTAGCAGCGCAAATAGATTTCCTGAAACTGTAACGTGGGGATCGGACGCTCCTGCCATTGCATAGACCTGTCCGTCGATATACTCATGCTTGACCAGGCTCTGTTCTTCGTGCTGGAGATAGTCTTCGGGAGTAATGTAATGTCGTTTTGGATTGGCAATCATGGGGATCAGCAAGGAAAAGGTTTACGGCCTGGGTGTTGGTTGAATCGTATAGCAGGTGTTATTAACCTGGCAACAAAAGACCTGGCATTGCCGTAGGGTGCTGTATAGGCTTCGCCATTCAAGAAAAGCGATAGCGTAACGCACCGCAGCAAGGATAACTGGTGCGTTACGGCGTTGCCTAACACACCCTACGCAATCACAATGGACTTGTAAAATATGCAGGAACAAACACTGCCGGGTTAAGTAGGTGTTAAGTGTTAGGTGACAGTCGGTAGGGCTTGGGTGTTTGTCTGCTACTTGTCCTAATCGTTCTGGGTATTGCTATATCACCATCTTGATTATGTCTGTGGATGGTAAGACTGAATGGTGAGAAGTCGTTGGAGTTTGCGGTTCGTGAGGTGCTAGCAGAGTTCGATCGCGACCTACACAATTGCTGGAGTTCACACAGGATCGTGGGTTGTTGGAGTGTTTAATTGATCAGTTGTGGGTTGAGGTTGCCAGACTCGAATCCCGTCACTGCTGCCGCTGATAACCACCTTGCCGTTCAGCCCAAACTCGACGAGCAATCCACTATAGACTGAGCCGCGCAGGGTTCCCAGGTAACTGAAGGGCTTCATTTGCCACAGATTCACGGTGCCGCCGTAGGTGGTGGCCAGCAGTTGCCCATTCGGGCTGAGGGCAAAATCGGATGCCACTGAATCCAGCACGCGCACTTGTTTGCCCGATCGCACCTGCCAAAATTTGATCCCGTCCTCGCCCTGCACGCCGTCGCTACCCGTAATCAGCAGTTGATTATCCTGGCTAAACACCAGGCAATTCAGATCGCCCGAATTGAGCGTGTGTAGCAATTGTCCACTTGCGAGGTGCCAAATTTTCGTGATTTTAGCACCGGCTGCCAGTAGTGAACCGTCGGGGCTGAACGCTAGTGCATTGACGGCTTGATCAGACGCGATCGTGCTGAGGATTTTTTGAGTTCCTAAGTCCCAAAGCTGAATTCTGGCAGAGCTATTTTCTCTGCCCCACCAGCGGGCAAAGCGGCTCCCGCTAGCCAGAGTTTGTCCATTTGGGCTAAACGCCAGACTGGTGACTCTGCCAGCCTTTAGGGTTGCTAGCAATTTGCCCGTTTTGAGGCTCCAGAGCCGAATGGTTTGATCGAGGCTGCTGCTGGCCAGGGTTTGTCCGTTGAGGCTAATGGCAAGTGCTGTGACCCAATCGGTGTGACCGTTCAGCGATCGCCCCCGTTTGCCAGTCTGCACACTCCAGAGCTGAATGGTTTTCCCGGAAGCACTGGCAAGCCGTTGTCCGTCGGGGCTAGTGGCGATCGCAGTCGTTTCCTGTCCTGAAAGCACCATTGGGGTAGCGTAGCAAAGGGGTGTTAATTTCCAGGGATGCAGACAAATTTGGTCAGGGATGCGGGTAGCGATCGCTTCTTTTACCAAACTATGGGTGACAATGACACCGGCAACTAACACCGCGCCCCCGATACTCAGTCCCAGAATTTGCGAAACTTTGGCTTGCTCCATCAGACTATGTCTCCCAAGAACGCCCCCGCTAAAAATTCAGTCAGTATTGGAGTGCTGGTCGGAGCCGCACTGCCGCTGGCACTTTATTTAAGCATTGCACTGATCTACCTAGGCCTGGATAAATTTCACTACCTCCTTGTCGGTGGAAAAAAGTTTGCAACGTTTCCCAATGCGGCGAGTCATCTGGGAATTAGTCTGAGCTATGTCGCGTTGGTGTTGTTGCATCTGATTTGGTTGCTGGGCAGCGATCGCACCCGTGAGTTTCCCCATTTTGGCAGCATTATCAAGCGCGTTGCGGTTTTCCTGGTGCTGGCCTTCGCAGCCTATCCACTGGGCAACGATGTTTACCTCTACCTGCATTCTGGGTTGATGAACTTGAGTGATGTGGATCCGTTCACCACTCAAGCAGGTGCCTTTGTTTCTGAACTGTCTCCCTTTGTAGACTGGAAGCAGACCTCTACTTACGGACCGGTCTCGCAGTTTCTGTTCACCGTGTCGGCTGCTACCATCCAGATTCATCCCGTTGTTGCCGTCTATGTGTTTAAAAGCTTTTGCCTGGTGGCACATCTGTTGAATGGCTATCTGGTCTGGAAAATTTCACCAGTCACAGAGCGAGGGAAGCTGGCGATCGCCTATCTAGCCTGCCCGTTGCTGCTCCTGGAGCAGGTTGGTTCAGCCCATGTGGATGTGTTTGTTTGCACCAGTGTGCTGCTGCTGGCTGGCTGCCTGTTCAAACAGCGATATGCGGTCGCATTTTTGGCCCTTTGGGCGGGATTCTTATCTAAAACCGTGCCAATCATCTGGATACCGCTGTTGGTGCTGTTCTTGATCCGACAACAGCGCTGGAAGCAGCTCCTCCTGGGAATTGTGCTGTCGCTGCTGATTGCCACAGTGCTCTGGCAAACGGCTCTACCCAGCGTGGCAGCGTGGCGCAGCCTCCTGAATCCGGGTGTGATCGGGCAGTATCAGTCCTCCATTCATGCCCTGATTCGAGCTGGGCTGGAAACCGCGCCATTTTTCATCCCCGATGTGCCGCCACCCAGTCAATACAAGTACCCGTTGCTCAGGCTAACCCAATACACTCTGCTGGGGTTTGCTGCCTTTTACGGGTGGACGGGGTTGCGATTACTGTTGCGGCGATCGCCCGCTACTGCGCCCCACCTGCTAGAGAACATGGGCTGGGTCACCCTGGTGTTAATGCTGTATGCAACCTCCTGGCTGATGCCGTGGTATGTCTCTGTCCTATATGCGATCGCGGCTGTGATTCCCAATGCCCATCTGTTTGGACTGACGACTTTGATGTTTGGCGTATCCAGCAGCACGATCTACTGGTTGCAAGGAGATGCCGGACTGCGTAGCCTCCTCGTCGTCGGGTTGCCGACCTTAACGCTGCTGGTGGGGGCAAGGCTTTTGATGGCAAAGAACGATTAGGACACGAATCATCTCCTATCTTTGACAGCGTCATGTCTTCGCGTTCTAATCCATTCATCCGTTGCCATAGGGGCCAAGCTGCAATCTGCATAATCGTGTTTTGTGGATCGTGAATACTAATATGGTCAACCGCTCACTGTTCACCGTCTGTAACCCAAATTTGCATCCAGCGAACTAGTGCTGAGGGACCGATTCTAAAACACGAAGGGAAACAACATGCGGCTCTTTAGGATTCTGTATGCAAATGTTCACAGTAAACATTCTGTGACTTCCCAGAAGGCTGAAAGCCTTGTAGATTCGTTAAATACTTCTGCTCTAGCATACTGATCCCTAAAGAACCCAACATGCCAACTATCAATGGTACTGAATTTAGCGATAATCTCCTCGGAACAAATGTACAAGACTTCATTTTCGCCAAAGGTGGAAATGACTTTGTTCAAGGGCTGAGTGGCGACGACCATCTGTCGGGCGGTTCTGACAATGACACCTTACTGGGTGGAATTGGTAACGATACGCTGGATGGAGGATCGGGTAATGACAGGTTACAAGGAACCACTGGCGGCATCATCAATGGGGAAAAGGATCGTCTGGTAGGTCGAGGCGGGGCTGACCAATTTGTATTGGGAGACAGCTCTAATATCTTCTACCGTGGACTCGATAGTTTTGCGACGATTCGAGACTTCAATCGCAGCGATGGTGACAAGGTCATTCTGCGTGGCAGCGCATCTGATTACAAAGTACAAGTGGTGAATGGCGGTGATATGACGATTCGCTTAGCCAGTGACAACAATCTGATTGCCGTTTTGGAACAACCACAAAACTTTTCCTTGGGTGTTGATGTCATATTTGTTTAAGCAAAGTAGTGAGTTCATCAATCGAATTGACTTGAGTAGTGCTGAGTGAATGCTCCAGTCAAGGCTAGAGTGTGTCTGGATCAATGCCGAGAGATCGCAGTCGTTCTGCCATGCGCTGCGATCGCAGCTCTGCCTGTTCAGCTCGTTGGCGCTCTTGTTCAGCTCGTTGGCGTTCCTGTGCTACTTGCTGCTCGGCTTGCTCGGCTCGTTGGCGTTCCTGGTCAAGCTGTTGATTGATTTCAGCAAATGAGAAAAAAGGTGTTCCATCTGGTCGATACAATTGCAGTTCGGCGGCTAGCTCAAATCGGATGCCCAAGCGTGGACTGACCCAACCCGCGATCGCTCAATCCGGTCTAACCAGTTCTCATCAGAACGATGCCAGCCACTGAGCTGATTGCGATCTGGATCGTAGAGATAGTATTCCTCCACGCCATAGTTGTTGTAAAACAACAGCTTGCGATCCATTTCTCGCGGCGTATTATTCGGAGACAGAATCTCAAACACGACCTGCGGTGCAAGGTTGTCTTCTTTCCACTGCTGGTAAGAACCGCGATCGCCTTTGGGTCTACCAAACACTACCATTGCATCCGGTGCAGTACTCAGCGTATTGTTGCCTTCAACCGGATACCAGAGCAGATCTCCGGCAACAAAGACCTCGGCGTTGTCTGCAAACAACCACTCTAGATTCTGCTCAATCACCACAATCCAGCGAAATTGTTTGGTATTGTCCGCTATCGGTTTGCCGTCACTTTCCGGGTAAAAGACCTCGCTGGATACAAGTTTCTGCGGCTGAGTCACCATAGAAGCGGATCTCCTGCAACGCGGTGCTTTCACCTTAACATGGGATAGGAATTGGGATTGCCTACAGCCAATTCCCAATCAACACATAGGCTGCCCAATACTGTGGAGCACTGTAGTTGACTGAGTACGGACCGTTCAAGAACCAGACCTGGGCACGGCGCAGGGCTTCTGCTTTGGTGACCGTTTCGTTTGGGTTATTCAGTTGCTTGTAGAATTCTTCAATCAGCAACGGAGTGGATTCGTCACTGGCATTGCGCAGCGAGGCTAACGTGCTGCGGGCACCAGCTCGGACTGCAAATCCGGCTAACCCCAGGGTGGCGCGATTGTCGTTAGCGGCCGTTTGACAGGCACTGAGCACCAAAAGCTGAATGGCTTCTGTCCGACTTGTACTGCGACTACGCAGCAGGGTGTCGAACTCAGTCACGTTGATGGGTCCATCTGCTGCCAGGATATAGGTGTCTTCGGCACGAGAACTGAATGTGCCATGAGTTGCCAGATGCACAACGTTGAATGGCGCGGCATTGATTTCGTCACTCAAGGCTTTGCTAGTAAAGTCCCGATTCAGCAATTGGGTGGTCTGCAAACCTAACTTCGCAATGGATTTGATTTCGGATTCGACAAATTCTAATCTGCCAAATTGGCGCAAGGAACCTGCGGGGGGTTCACTAAGCCCAGCGGCCAGAACTTTGAGTGGTTCTCGTGCGATCGGTTGAGGAGTCAACAGTTGCAACCCCACACTAAGAGCAATCCCATACTTTTCAACCAGGTACTGCTGGCCATCCCACAGCACGGCCATTGGAATTCTGCGTAGAGAATCATCCAGGACGAAGACCAGCGTATCGACGGTTGCTGGACTGGCAGCGGACGCAACCGCCTTGACGTTACCGTTGGCAGGGGCTGGTTGAGTGGATCGGATTTCGTTCTCGACCGGCTCAATCAGCCAGCGATTGACCGCTTGAGCACGCGATCGCAGCCTTGCCAGATTGGTTTCCGTTGGCACATCTGCTAGCGATCGCTGCAGTTCCGTCAGAGTGGTGTCAAATTCGGCTTCTGATAGGGTGGTTGCAAATCGCTTCAGGGGTTGATTGGGAATTTTGGCAATCACCTGGACTGAAACAGTCTTGGGTGACGAGTTTCCTGGCTGCGAGTTGCGGAGGACGATGGGATACAGGATGGCAGTGGTCGGATTGTTTCGGTCTACCACCTCATCCAGTAAGACTCGTTGCCCTTCCAGGCAGGCTTCTCGGAAAAAGTTATCTAACTCGGCTAACTGTAAGGCTTCAATATATTCGCGGGCTTTTTCCAGGGTGCCCTGATCCAGGTCGTCAGACTGGGTCAGTAACAGTTCCACCGACTGTCGATAAATCGGTTCAACGCTGTCCCGGAAGTTGAACTGTACATCGGGGTTCACCGCTGCTAAGTCGCTACGCAACAACTTGAGATTGGCGATCGCCGCATCGTAAGCCGCGATCGCGCTATCCAGCACGCTTTGCGATCGTCGTCCGGTCAACTCCCATTCCTGTTTCAGCAGCCGTCCTAACTGCCATTGCCAGCGATAAGCAATATCCCAGGTGTTACCCGACTGTGCCAACACCAGAGCCTGACGGGTCGTCTCCTTAGCCGCCTCAATCTGCGCAGTCCGCTCATACACTGCCCCCAGCATTCCCAGCGCGTAAGACTCCGCCCGTTTGTCTCCCAGATCACGAGCGTGTTGAATGGCTGGTTGAAGAGTAGTACGCAAAAGTTGAGAAAGCGTCGAGGGAGTTAAGAATTTTGAATTTTGAATTTTGAATTTTGAATTATCCCCACTCCCCACCTTCAAAAGCGCCAGGGCAAAATTAATTCGAGCATAGACGGCGGCTCGACTGGCGGGAAGTTGTTCTAGCTGGGGTGAAATTTGGGGCAGCAGTGTTTGAACACTCGACCACTGCTGGTCGTCAATTAAAAGACTAAGTTGATTGAGTTGGGCTTGAACAACGGTAATCGGGGCAGCGGAGGTGTTGGCGGCTTGCGTGTAGTAGGCGATCGCCTCCTGAACTTGCTTCTGAGCACGCGCACTATTTCCCAGGCTCAACAGGGTTGCCCCCGTTTCAGCCGGTAAGTTTAATGATTGGGCAAGCTCCAGACTTTGTTGCAGCACTTTGTCAGACTGCTCTAAATCTCCGACCAACTGCAGCGCATCCCCCAGCGCCCGCAGCGTCACAATTTTTTGATGCGAAGTGGGTTGGTTCTGCAACGTCTGGTTGAGTTCAGTCAGCAGATCCAGCGATCGCCGGTAGAACCCCAGCGATCGCAGCGCCTGTGCCTGATTAAGGCGTACTTTCGTCACCCCAGCCTGATCTCCTGCCTGACGATAGACCTGCTCCGCCTGCTGCCAGGTTGCCAACGCCTGCTCCGCCTCTCCCCTCGCCAACTGCAGCCGCCCCTGAATATCTAGCGCCTGGCCCAGGATTAATTTTGAATTTTGAATTTTGAATTTTGAATTTTGAATCAGTTTCAGGCTTTCTTCAATGGTCTCAGATGCCTTCTGCCACTGTCCAAGCTGTTGGTAGACCAGGGACAGATTTGCTAAGGCAGCGGCTTGTTGCAGGGGGGCGTTTTGCGATCGATATGCCTGAATCGCTTGCTCCAGGGCGATCGCCGCCTGCTCATATCGTCCGGCGTCATACAGCGCCTTCCCCTGTTGCACCAAGTCTGCTTGCGCTACACGACTTAACAACTGCTCTCCAACTGGCTGAATGGGTGGAGCTTTTGCTAGTCCAGGGGAAGCAATGGTGAATAGCAGAGATGCGAAGAAGATGAGGAGCAGGATAAAGGGTAAGTTCAGGGGACGGAGGACGGAGGACGGAGGACGGAGGAGAGAGGGGTTTTGCCGTTCGCTGTTCGTCTCTTGCCTCTCGCCTTTTCTCATCTCCCCACTTCCCCACCTCCCCATCTCCCCATCTCCCCTATCTTGCGTTGAGCCTGCGCCCCGCCCCCTAGCCCCTAGCCCCTGATCCCTACTTAAAAGGGCGAATAAATGATCGAGAAGTAAATGCCTTTTTCTTGCCATGTTTCCTTCCTCGAATCAACGGACACGAGCGGGAAGCCAAAGTCCATGCGGGCAGTGAAGTTGTTGCTGATTTGCAGCCGCAGTCCGAACCCGAGTGATGCCAGCGTACCCGGATCGGGGTCGGGGCTATCTGCATTATTCCAGGCTCTCCCAAAATCTACAAACGGGGTGAACTGGAAAAGTGCCTGCTGTTTGGGCAACCGTAAAACAGGGATGCGCACCTCTACGGATCCGAACAGACCATTGTCGGTCAGCAAGAGGTCCTGTCGATAGCCTCGGATACTGAGCAGACCGCCTAACCCAAATTGCTCGACGGGGAGAATGGGCCGGTCTGCCAGTTGCAGATCGCCGCGCACCAGCAAGAGGGTGTCTGGAGCCAGGAGGCGCACCCACTGGGCTTGCGATCGCCACGAAAAGAAGTTGGAGTCGGGCGGATCATCATTCTGGGACGCATTAAAAATCGGCACTCCAAAGTTGAACTGGGAGCGAACCGCAAATACGGATGTGCTGCTGCGCTGCGTCCACTCTTGAAAGAAGCGCAACACCGACACTTTGGTTCTACCCTCATCATCCGCGCCGGGGCTGGGGAAGGGCAGATCTTCAATAAATCGGGTACGGGTGCTGCGACGACCCAGGGTTAATCCTAGCGCCAGATCTTGAGTTGGGGTTTGGATCAGGGGATGGCGACCGGTCAATTCAAGGTAGTTGGACTCTGAGTGGATATCTAAAATGTCGAATGGTTCCTCGATCACATCGCTGGCTGAGAGACCAGCGCTGAAGTTGATTGTGGTGTTGTAGGGGCTAACAGGTAGGGTATAGCTGAAGTCAAGCGCATTGCTACCGTCAGTGTTGGTAAAGGCGAGACTGATGGCGTCTCCGTATCCCAACGTGTTCAGCTCAGTTCCGGAAACCTGGCGGCGAATCGTGCCGACGCTGGGCGATCGCCCATTATCAAACGTAAGCTGCATAAACGACGAATCGGCTTCAGTCACCTTCACGTCCAGCAAACTGGTTCCTGGACGCGACCCAGCCGATAGCTCCGCCGAGATATTGGCAATCAGCGGGTTGAGTTGCAGGAGCTGCAGGGCTTCCAGCAGGCGATCGCGATTCAACGGTGCCCTGGTCGCAATTCCAATCCGGCTGGAAACGTAGCCAGGTTCCAATTTCTGGGTTCCGGTGACGCGGATGTCCTCCAGACTGCCTTCCAGTACTCGAACCTCGATCACCCCTTCTTCAAGTCGTTGGGCTGGAATATAGGCTCCAGACGTAATGTAACCCCGGCTGGTGTATAGCTCGGTAATGGCAGAGCGCACTTGAAACAGATCCGCCAGGCTAATTTCTCGTCCTGCGGGCGGAATCGGTTCTCCCTTAAAAAGGGACTGCACAATCGCGCCTACCAGCTCCTGTTGCGAAAAAACTGTACTCCCCGTCACCTGGAAGCCCTTAACCCGGATTTTTTGCGGTGCATCAATGGGCGTTTGATCTGGAGAGGTGGGCGTTGGCGGCAGCAAGCGATCGGGGTCGGGTAATGGTTCAATCTTCTGTTCGGGCAGGGGTTGCCGGGACGGGGGTTCCCCTTGGCGCGGGTCGAGTGGCTGAGTGGGCGGTATCTCTTCTGGAAGAGGCGTTCCCGGAAGAACTGGGGCAGCTTGGACAACATCAGGCGTTTGAGCACTGACGCAGTTTTTTTCCAAAAGAATGATGCCTTGAGTACACAAAGCAGCAGAAACCAGAATACAGCCAGTCCAAAGAGTGGGGGTAACTCGTCGAATATTCACGACTGCCAATCCTCTCCATCACGTTACAATTCAGTCACTTTGTTCCGAACCCTACGATCGCTGGTATACGTGCGTTTTACTGCTACTCATAACTTCCAGCTGCGATAGAAATTGCGACAAATATTACTAAGCAATACAAAACCAACCCAGTATACTCGCGAATCTCTATTTGGATTTTAGTTATTGGGATTCATGACAGTGCCTTGCATAATCGTCTGGGTATTCTCTGTTAAGTCAGTAAGGTTTTCATTCAGCCCCCACGCTTACTGTCTCAGCTTGCTTTCGATACGCTCTACTGACTTTCAGAGGACGACACCATGCTGCGGTATACATACAGAACTCAAATCATGAACACGACGAATGTGTTGCGTTCGGTTGCTTCAGGATTGGCGGCGATGGGTATGGCGATCGCGGGGGTTGCCATCAGCGAAGTCGCTGCAACTACATCGGGTTGGCACGGCTCTCGTGCGGCTTATGCCCAGGATGCTGGCGAACGAGTCTCAGATCGGGCCGGACGTGCAGTGGTGACAATCCGGGCCGGACGCGATTACTACGGTAGCGGCAGCATTATTCGCGCCAACGGACTGATTTTGACCAACGCCCATGTGGTTAAAAACGAGCGCACCGTTACCGTTGTCCTGCAAGATGGCAGAACGCTGACCGCAGATGTGGTGGCCTACGGTCAGCAATGTCTCGATCTGGCGCTGGTGCAAATCCGCAATCAAACCAATCTGCCCACGATCGCGATCGCCAAACCGGAATCTGTCAAGCAAGGGCAACAGGTGTTTGCGATCGGCAGTCCTGGGATGTTAGACAACAGCATGACCTCTGGTATCGTCAGCCGTGTGCTCCCCAAAGATGGTCTGATTCAAACCGACGCCTCGATCCGACCCGGCAATTCTGGTGGTCCACTGCTGAATAACCACGCGGCCATGATTGGCGTCAACACCTTCATCAAACAAGCACAAAATGCCGCGTTTGCCATTTCCAGCGATCGCATCGAGTCGTTTCTCCAGGAGTTCGATCGTGGCATTGCCTCCACTCGTCCCACGGATACTCTCGGTCATCCCAGCGGTGCACAACCCGTTTCCTCACAAGGCTCTCAGATTAACGGCTCCCTCACCAGCAAGGACGGAGTATTTTGCAAGAATGGTAGCTTTTTCGACGAATACACCTTCAATGGAAACGCCGGTCAGCCAATTTTGATTTACATGGCCAGCAAACAACTCATCCCCGCTCTAACCCTGTACTCCCCCACCGGCAAATTCATTGATGATTTGAATACCTCAGGCGACTACAGAGCCGCGATCATCACCCATCTTCCAGACACCGGCAAATATCGGCTGATTGCCAATGCTCGCGATGGGGGACAGTCTGGTGCTTATACCTTGAGTGTGCTTCCCCTGGTGATGTGGCGACGGGACACCCTGCAACTCAACGATCCAACTCTGAGTAACGGTAGCCTCTATCGAGAATATGTGTTTCAAGGACAGACCCATCAGTCCATAACCATCCTTGCCACCAGTTCTGAATTTGACACTCGCGTTTGTCTCATCGGACCCGCTGGTAAACAGCTTGGTTGTAACGACAACGAAACTCCAAAAACCACCAACTCTACCCTGAAGCTGAAACTTCCCCAGGCAGGCTCCTACACAGTTGTTGTCAGTGCGGCAAGACGCGGTAAAGGCTCTTTCTTCTTGACAATTCACTGAACAATTCACTGACATTGAAGTTGTCTAAACCTTGTCCACGTCCAGACCTGAAGTTTTTCTGAAGGGAAAGCTACAGATTCTGAGCTGAACGTGGTTATGGTGTTGGGTTTTGTGAAGTCCATGTCAATTAGATACTCTTCTTCCCTAACTCCCTGAATTACCTATAGAGCCAATCCCCGATATCGCAGAAAGAGGTTAGGATTGCAGAAATCTGCCCAGCTATTTGTAACCCTTCAGTGATAAGCTGATAATCGACAATTTTAAGTTTTGTTCCGGTACGACACGATAGCGGAGTCACAGAGTAGGGCGTAAGCATGGTCACCACGACAGAAAAGAAAAATATTGGCTACATCACGCAAATTATCAGTGCTGTTGTAGATATCAAGTTCCCTGGCGGAAAAATGCCGGAAATCTACAATGCTGTAAAAATTGCTGGCACTAATCCTGCAGGTCAGGAAGTCAACGTAACCTGTGAAGTGCAGCAACTCTTGGGAGATAACCAGGTTCGTACGGTCGCAATGAGTTCTACGGATGGGCTAACGCGCGGCATGGAAGTGATGGACACAGGCGCACCGATTAGTGTTCCAGTTGGCACAGTGACACTGGGCCGCATCTTTAACGTGATTGGTGAACCTGTAGATGAGAGGGGCCCGATCAATGCCACCGAATTCTTTCCGATCCACCGTCCCGCTCCCAAGCTAACCGACCTGGAAACCAAGCCTTCTGTTTTCGAGACGGGCATTAAAGTGATTGACCTGCTGACTCCCTATCGACGTGGCGGTAAGATCGGTCTGTTTGGCGGTGCCGGGGTAGGTAAGACGGTCGTCATGCTGGAGCTGATCAACAACATTGCAACGCAGCACGGTGGATTGTCTGTGTTTGGTGGCGTGGGTGAGCGCACCCGCGAAGGCAATGACCTCTACAACGAGATGATTGAATCCAAGGTCATTAACAAAGACAATCTGAATGAGTCGAAGATTGCCCTTGTGTATGGACAGATGAACGAGCCGCCTGGAGCCAGAATGCGGGTGGGTCTGTCTGCGTTAACGGTTGCCGAGTATTTCCGGGATGTGAACAAGCAAGATGTTTTGCTGTTCATCGACAACATCTTCCGATTTGTGCAAGCAGGCTCTGAAGTGTCTGCACTGTTGGGCAGGATGCCTTCTGCGGTAGGATACCAGCCGACTTTGGGAACTGACGTAGGTGATCTGCAAGAGCGAATCACGTCCACGACTGAGGGTTCCATTACTTCCATCCAGGCGGTCTACGTACCTGCCGACGATTTGACAGACCCGGCACCGGCAACCACTTTTGCACACTTAGATGGAACAACTGTATTATCCCGCGGCTTGGCATCGAAGGGAATTTACCCTGCTGTAGACCCGCTGGATTCCTCTTCCACCATGCTACAGCCCAGTATTGTCGGTGACGATCACTACCAAATCGCACGTTCAGTCCAGGCAACGCTGCAGCGCTATAAGGAACTGCAAGACATCATTGCCATTTTGGGTCTGGATGAACTGTCAGAAGACGATCGCCTCACGGTTTCCCGTGCCCGTAAGATTGAGCGTTTCCTGTCTCAGCCCTTCTCGGTTGCCGAAGTGTTCACAGGCACTCCTGGTGAGTATGTACCGCTATCGGAAACGATCAAGGGCTTTAAGAAAATCCTGGATGGAGAACTCGATGAACTGCCCGAACAGGCGTTCTACATGGTCGGCAGCATTGATCAAGCGATCGCCAAAGGCGAAAAGCTGAAGTCGGAAGGCAAGTAGAGGGATTAGGGGTTAGGGACTAGGGATTGGGAGGTGTTTGTTCATTCCTAACCCCTCGCCCTCGCCCCTTGCCCCTCTCACAAAGTATCTCTACTCTTCACCAGATAACAGTTATGGCTCTAACCGTTCGTGTCGTTGCACCAGACAAAACAATCTGGGACGCTGAAGCAGAAGAAGTGATTCTGCCAAGCACCACTGGGCAACTGGGCATTTTAAGTGGACATGCCCCATTGCTCACCGCTTTAGATACTGGGGTGATGCGAGTTCGCGCCGATAAAACCTGGGTGCCGATCGCGTTGCTCGGTGGTTTTGCCGAAGTGGAAAACAACGAAGTGACCATTCTAGTGAATGCGGCAGAACGTGGTGATTCTATCGATAAAGAGGAAGCCCAGACTGCTTTTACCCAGGCCCAGGAAGGGTTTGCTAAAGCTCAGCAAAGCGGCTCTCGTCAAGAGTTTATTAAAGCAACTCAAACTCTGAAACGTGCTCGTGCTCGTTTTCAAGCCGCAGGCGGAATGATTTAAGGATTGAAGATTTTAGATTGCAGATTGGAGGAGTAACGAGGACTCTCGCTGCAATCTAAAATCCAAAATCTAAAATCCAAAATTGTTTGGTTACAGTCAAATCGTAAGATAGGGGAGGCGTAACTGGATTCAGCGATCGTGAAAGCAATCTCTCTCCTTGGCTCAACTGGCTCGATTGGCACCCAGACGTTAGATATTGTTACTCAGCACCCGGACGAATTCCGAGTTGTCGGGTTGGCAGCGGGGCGAAATGTAGAGTTATTGGCGCAACAGGTGCGCCAGTTTCGTCCCAGTGTCGTGGCGATTTGTGAGGCTGAAAAGCTGCCAGAATTACAGACGGTGCTAGCCGATCTCGATCCGCAGCCTATCTTGCTGGCAGGTGATGCAGGTGTAATTGAGGTTGCCCGTCACGCTGAAGCAGATGTGGTTGTAACGGGGATTGTTGGCTGTGCAGGACTGCTGCCGACGATCGCGGCTATCAAAGCGGGCAAAGATATTGCGCTGGCCAACAAAGAGACTTTGATTGCCGGAGGTCCGGTGGTGCTGCCCCTGATTCAGCAACATGGCGTCAAGCTGTTACCTGCTGATTCAGAACACTCCGCCATCTTTCAATGCTTGCAGGGTGTTCCAGATGAGGGACTGAGGCGCATTCTGTTGACTGC
>JAAUSG010000113.1 GCA_012034055.1 Leptolyngbyaceae cyanobacterium RU_5_1
GAGAGAGGAGGGAGGAGCAGGATTAGCGGTTGGAATTCGGGATTAAGAGGGGTGGAAATCAGGTGGAGGTTAGAGGGTGGGTAGGTGGTTTTCCAGGGGAGAGAGTTTAAGCGATCGCGGATATCTCAAATATCTGCCAACAATTACGAGTAAGACAATCCCTATAGTGCCAATTCCGAGCGGACTGGGTAGCCAGAATACCGTTTCCAGGTAGTTTTGTTGACCAGGAACGAGGGTCCAGACGAGTTTACGACCGCCATTGTAAACGTCTGGACGGATGGCGTCAGTTCGCGTGGTGTGACGAGCACCCCACGGGGTTGTCAGACTAAATTCCAGTGAGATCACAGCCGCCGGGCTGACTAGAACATCGCCACTGGAGGAGAGCACTCCCAGCGATCGCAAGTCCACTTCATACTGCAACTGCTTCCGTTCTACCAACAGGAAGTTGCTGTGATTGAGGGTCAGGTGAGAGTTAACGGGTAGTAACGTTGCATCATCCGTTGCCAACTGCCCTGGATTCAGGATCGAGTCAAAGAACTGATTAAATTTCTCTTCCAGATCGGCGCTGCTGCTAAACGGAATCTGCACCGTGATTTCCTGAGTTGAAGTTTGTTGAACTTTTCCTCCCAAGCTCCGGGTCCGCTGCCGAATCAGCTTGAGCCACTCTTGTACCGCTGAACCGCTCAGACTCTGCAATCGTTCCCCTAACTGAATGTGCTGTATGATCTCGCCCCGATTGGGAGTGTCAAACCGAATTCCGACGTCGCAGTCCACACATCCAGAGAGCAGTACGGCCAACATCAGCATTACCGGAACAACACGGCAGGCTGCCACTAGACGCGCGATCGCCTGCTGTATGACAGTGATCGAGGGGATCAGCAGAGTTTCTAAACCTTGTCTCAATTTGTCATTTGTCATTGGTCATTGGTCATTGGTCATTGGATTACCATTCTCCTTCGTCCTTCCTTTGTCATTGGTCATTGGTCATTCGGATTACCCTAACCACAATAAACTTCCTAGCACCAATAATGCGGCAATCAGTGCGACCCAGACAAATCGATTATCCTCTGTGTTGACGTTGCTCAGGTCAACCGGTTCAAACTGGGGCGTTGGCTTGGTTGCGATCGCGGGGGTGGGGTTGCCACGGCATCTAAGCGCTCTCTGGTGCCATTGTCGGACAGGGTCGTTAGGTCAGGGATCTGAGTTAGCCACTCTGGGCGAGTTTTCAGCTTTGGGGCTTCCAGGATGTAGAGCAGGCGACGTCCTTCTTTGCGGGTTTTGAGCACGGGGTGGGTGGTTAGTTCTTTACAAAGTGCGATCGCGGCTTGGCGCTGCCCGGCGGCTTCGTAGGCTGTCACCAGCCAGATCTGCACGTCTCCCCCCAAATGTGAATTGAGATTGACCAATGCCTTTGCCCGCTCCAGGTGGTCAACCGATTTTCGATATTCCCCTCGTTCAAACGCAATTTTGGCTGCTTGATAGTCAGCTTGAATGGTGTCGAGATTGTCTGAATTCACGGTTACGGTTGTATTGTTCGATGAGCCTGATCCTGCAGCCATTCTATCGAAATGTCCAGTTTACTTATCACCGAGAAGTCCAGTGATCCGTCAAGTGACCATTGCCATTAGGGTGACCTCCCAAACCAGACGTGGCTGGACGTTATAGCGCAAATACTCGCGGGCTTTTTCTAACTGTTGTAGCGGCGGTAAGATTGCCGGAAAGAGGTTTTGATGTTCAAGGCTTTGTTGCCAGTAGCTCTGCTGCAGGTAATCAATCAGCCAAAGCTGGGCTTCGGGTTCAACCGTTTGATCAATTTGACGAGCCAGGCTGAGGGCATCTCGATAGGAGCATGGTCGTTGGGCGATCGCCTGCAGCAGGTCAGGGGAGATTTCTTGGAGCTGTTGCCAATGGGCGATCGCGGCTCCTGGACTACCCTGAGCTAGTTGCAGAACTTGAGGATGCTGCAAAATTTCACCATACCCGGACTGCTGCAGCACTTGCGCCATTGCTTCCGTCGTGAGGCGGTAAAACGGCACTCGCTGACAGCGAGAGACTAACGTGGACAGCAGGGATTCAACTCCAGGGGCAAGCAGGATCAGCGTTGCCTGTCCAGGTTCCTCCAGGGTTTTCAGGAGCGCATTGGCAGGCGACTCTGCCATCGTTTCTGCCTGCTCAATCACCACAACTGAACGAGGTGCTGCTAAGGGAGAACGCGACAGAAATCGGGCAATTTCCCGAACCTGTTCGAGTCGAATCAGTGGTGGAGACTTGCGCTTTACCCCAGCGGCAGAGGCCTCTGATGCTGAAAACAGCTTTCCCTGGTGCAGATAAGTCGGTTCAACCCACAGCAGATCAGGATGGTTACGTTGATGAATACGGGTGTGCAGGATGTCCGGATTCAACGTTGAGGTACTGGTTTGACTGAATATCCATTCAACAAAGCACAGTGCCGCTACACTGCGGCCCACCCCCGCCGAACCGGCAAAGAGGTAGGCTGGAGCCAGCCGCTGCTTTGCGACTGCCTGAGTCAACAGTTCTACTGCCTGGGGTTGTCCAATCAAGGGGGTGAAGGGAGACATACTCCGTACCAATGCGTTAGCCATTCGCTCAGGGTTGCTTGAATGTGCTGGGCAACGACTGCTTCGGGTTGATTCGCATTAATGCGCACAATTCGTTGAGGATAGCGGCTGGCAAGGTTGGCGAAGCCTTGCTGAACCCGCTGATGAAAGGTCAAGTCTGCCTGTTCGATGCGGTCTACGGTTCCGCGTTGCTGCGTTCTTGAGAGTCCAGTGGCAACGTCTAAGTCAAGCCAGAGGGTGAGGTCGCTTTGCAGGTTGTCTGTCGCAATTTGATTGAGTTGGTTAATCAATGTTAAGTCGATGCCGCGTCCGTACCCCTGGTAAGCAATGGTGGAGTCGGTATAGCGATCGCACAAAATCAGTGCCTCATCTGCCAACTGAGGGCGCAGAACCCCATCAACATGCTGTGCTCGGTCGGCGGCAAATACTAGTAACTCGGCTCGATCGTGAATCGGGTCTTGAGTGGACTGTTCTAAAAGAAGCTGACGGAGCTGGCGGCCTAACTCTGTACCCCCCGGTTCGCGAGTTGTGACGAGTCGTTTGATACACCCTTTGGACTGCAGTAGCTCTAGCCAGCCACTTTCAATCAACCATTGCTGCGATCGCCTCAGTTGGGTAGTTTTTCCGCCTCCCTCTACGCCTTCAAAGACAATTAATCGACCCTGCATCCTGATTCCCTCGTATTCAAGGCTACCCTGCATGTCTGGCTCGTGTGTACACAGCTTGCAGTTGATTTGAGAACTAATGGCAATAGAAGCGGCTGCAAATGGTATAACGTTTAATGCAATCTCTTTGTATTAAACCTTGTCCACGTCCAGACCTGGAGTTTTTCTGAAGGGAAAGCTACAGATTCCAAGCTGGACGCGGTGTAGGACATCTTTTTGCATTAGAACATCCTTTATGCCTTACCCACAAGAGATAGGTGAAAAGCTCTGGAATCGGCGCAAGCTGTTGCAACTTGGGTTGGGTGGCGTAGCGACAGCGGGAATTGCGGGGGGCTATCAGTGGTTTCGCCAGCGCTCATCGGGTCAGCCAGTTCGGGTTCCACTAGTTCCTACCGATACACCAGCGTATGGTAACGGCATTAACCCCCTGAAAATGGTGCGGGACTTTGATTACGGCAAGGTAAAGCAGGAGAACGGACGCACGATTCGCGAGTTTCAGATTATTGCTAGCACGACGACACTGCAATTGAATAGCGCTGTTTCGTATATCACCTGGAACTATAACGGACGAGTACCGGGGCCAACGCTGCGGGCCAGGGAGGGCGATCGCGTCCGGGTGTCGTTCCTCAACCAGGGTGGACATGCGCATACGATGCACTTTCACGGCATCCATCCCACAGCCGTGGATGGTGTCCGTCCGGTGAGCAATGGTAAGGCTTTTATCTACGAATTCGACGCAGTTCCCTACGGTGTCCATCTCTACCACTGCCACATTGCGCCCGTTACTCGTCACATCAGCAAGGGGCTGCACGGCATGTTTATTGTCGATCCGAAAGAAGGGCGATCGCCTGCTGATGAAATTGTGCTGGTGATGGATGCCTACGACACCAACGACGACAACCGGAATGAGCTGTATGCCTTCAATGGCTTGCCCAACTACTACAAGCGCTACCCAATTCCGATTTATCAAAATCAGTTAGTTCGCCTGTATTTGCTCAACGTAGTTGAATTTGATGCCGCACTGACTTTTCATACCCACGCCAACTTCTTTCGAGTCTACCCAACTGGGATGACGCTCAAACCCAGCTATGAAACCGACGTGATTACAATGGGGACAGCCGAACGGCATATTCTGGAGTTTGCCTACCCCTATCCGGGCAAATATATGTTTCATCCCCATCAGGATGCGATCGCAGAAGCAGGGTGCATGGGATTATTCGATGTCATTCCACAAAATAGTTGAAAACTAGTTGCAAACCAATTGACATTCTTTGTCAAAGATTGCAGGATGAAGCTTGCAGTCTTTTACAGTATGTCAAAAGGAAGCAGGGGCTATGGGAATTCTTCGTCGCCTAGTGCGCTATATGTTTCTAGCAGTGTCAATTGTTGGGCTGATTCTCAGCATCAAGGCTTGTAGCAGTCCACCCGCCACTCAGACATCATCACCTGCTGCCCAATCTGAAATGAGTTCTAGTAGCTCAACGACAGACGCTGCCAGTAACAAGCCCAAAATCAACATTAACAGCGCTATTCTCTCGGAACTAGACAAGCTAGAAGCGGCACTGGGAGTTCCAGCCCTGTCCCATAAAATTCAGGCAAGCCGCCCCTATGGGAGTACTGAGGATTTAGTGAGCAAGAAAGTCGTTACCCAGGAGCAGTTTGACCAAATTAAGAACCAAATCACGACAGAAGAGATTATCCTCACAGGCGAAGCCAAAGATGTGGATTACATGACCAAGTTGGGGCTGATGAAGGGACATATGCTGGTGGCGGGAGAGTTGCTGGATCTCAGCAAGCCCGACCAGGCAGAACCTCATTTGGGACACCCGGTTGAGGAGATTTATGTGGATTTGGAGGAGCAGTTTAAAGAGCGGAATGTACCCGATTTCAAAGATATTTTGACTCAGGTTCAAGATCTGGTGAAATCGAAGCCGAACGACGTGCAGGTCAAGCCCAAATTTGACGAAGCGATGGATGCAATTAATAAAGCGATCGCGGCCCTGCCAGACAACCAGCGCCAGTCTGCAAACTTTGCCCTGCAGGTGATCAACGGACTGCTGGAAACAGCGACGGCTGAATATACGGCTGCAATTGCAGACGGTAAAGTAAGGGAAATTATTGAATATCAGGACTCGCGTGGGTTTGTTGCTTATGCTCAAGACACGATCTTCAAAAGCATTGAAGCGAAAGTGAAACAAGCCGATCCAAAGGCAAGTCAGCAAATCACAACTGCCTTCGCAGAGCTGCGTAAGGCCTGGCCCGAAGCGATCGCGCCAGAGACACCCGTTCTAACGGCTGACGAAGTTGCCGCTAAGGTGAAAGTGATAGAGCAAATGAGTGCTCCTGTCATGAGTGCGTCGGCATCGTAGAAGGTAAATCCTGCGTAATCACTGCTTGTTCGATCAATTCATGGACTTTAGTACTGTTTTACCTCCGTTTGTAATTACCCTGCGCGAGGGAGTTGAAGCTGCCCTTGTCGTTGGAATTGTGCTGGCTTGCCTGAGAAAAGCGGGGCAAGCCAATCTCAATCGTTGGGTATATCTAGGGGTAATGGCTGGCCTTGCTGTCAGTGCGTTGATTGGGCTGCTGTTTGGTTGGATGATCAAACTATTGGGGGCTGCCAGTCCAGTGGCCGAACCATTGCTGGAAGGCGTCTTCTACTACGAGCGTTTCACCAAGGTTCACTCCTGCATTCTGGGTTCCAAAGTGTGGGATTTCAAAACCGTCTTGCCCGATGATCAATTTCCTGGAGTTATTCTCAACGCTCTGTTTGGCTATACTCAACGGTTGTATCTGGTACAGGCGATCGCCTACCTACTCTTCCTATCCGCGATCGGCGGCGTCTATTTTCAAAGCCTGTCTGGTCGAGTATTCTTCACCAAGCAGCGATTCCTGTAAAGCACGGCACGTTCATCGAGCAAAAGGTTATCAACCCCTTCATCCTAAGTACTGATGCAGCTCCCCTCAGATCTGGTTACGGTATAGGGTGGAGAGGTGATGTCTTGTTGAATCGCTGCAATTTTTTTATAACCTGATGTTCAATCTTAGTAGCCTGCTTGATTTCTCTCATAGCCACTGTGTTGCCATTTGCACATTTCTGGTGCCGCTGACTCTGCTTACTACCCTGCGAACTTTGGTGTTGACGGGGTTGAGTCGTCCTAAGTCCCAGATTTGGCGATCGGCAGGATTTGCGATCGCCTGCGCAATCGTCATGATACTCCATGTGCTGACCTGGCTTGTGATTGGAGTCATCATGCTGCCCACCTACGTGCTGTTTTGCTTGGGCATTTGCAGCTTTAGCCTCAACCTGTGGGCGATTTGCCGTCCCCAAAGTCTGAGCCAACTACTAAGGCAACTCACGCATTTCGCACGCCAGTCGTGGTTCATCCTGCAAGGGGTTGCCGCTTCATGAATTCTCCTGAAGATGATCTATCTGAAGAATCCCGTCGCCAACGAGAAACAGCACCGGATTCAGCAGACTATGCCTGGGAAGATGTCGAACGCGAACTTTCGCATCCAGGTCCGGCTTCAACCGATTCAAATCAAACAGCCAATGCTACTCAGCCTGATTATGGCCATGTATCTTCGACAATCCGGTCGTTTGATCCATTCAGCCCACTAATCATGGTTGAGACTGCTTTTCTGGCAAGTGCTGCAAGTTTGATTTGGCTCGTAAATTTTTATTTTCCAACGGGCCCTATTTTGCGAATTTTCTTTCCAATTCCGATCGCCCTCATTTATCTGCGTTGGGGCAATCGAGCCGCCTGGATGGGAGCAGTGGTATCGGGTTTGTTGCTCAGTGTGTTGATGGGCCCACCGCGCAGCCTGCTATATGTGATGCCGTTTGGCGTGATGGGTGTGATGCTTGGCATGCTATGGCGGCGGAAAGCAACATGGGCGGTGTCTGTGGCGATCGGGGCAATCTTGGGAGCATTTGGCTTCTTCTTCCGGGTCTGGTTGGTGTCGTTGCTACTGGATGACGACCTCTGGCTCTATGCCACCACTCAAGTTACAGAGTTGACGGAGTGGATATTTGTGAAGTTGAATATCCTGGTTCAGCCTAGCCTACCCTTCATCCAGGCAATGATTGTGACAATGGTTATTCTCAACAATATTGTCTATCTGTTTGTGGTTCATCTGGTTGCCTGGTTTCTCTTCGATCGCCTCGGAAACCCCATTCCCAGACCCCCCAAATGGGTTCAGGTGTTGATGGAGTATGAGGAGTGATCCGTGTCTACACCCAAGAGTTGCAAGGACAACATTGGTTGCATCGATATCAAGGGCAACAACCCATTTTGGCTTGTGTGTTGGGGTTCACGGAAACAGGGTTAATTCCGGGGATCTCGGCAGCGGGAGCTACGCCAACTGATCGCCGATACACCGCGATTGCCGACGCTGAGTTCCTCTACAACGGTTCTCAACCCGATCCTCGCTATCCGCTACCTCCACTTCAGGCAGGGGCTTCACCAGTCCTGATTTCACGGGCGGTGGTTGAGGGACTCCAGTTGCCAGTTTATCTATTCAATGCGGGGTTACCTCAGCCACCTATAATTCCAGCGATCGATTTGCGCGGTGCCCCGGCGCGGTGTCTCAGCACCGGACGAGCATTAGAGCTGAACACCGTTAATCATTTGCTACAGCAAGGACTCATCTGGGGTAAAAAACTAGCAGACGAAGCCAGGACGGGCTATCTAATCCTGGCAGAATGCGTTGTAGGCGGCACAACAACCGCATTAGCCGTGCTAACAGGTTTGGGGATTCCCGCTGCAGGTAAAGTCAACAGCAGTCACCCCACCTGCAACCACGAGCAGAAGTGGGAGTTGGTGAAGACTGGATTAGAGCGGGCTGGGCTGTGGAAGAGTGGGGAGATAGGGAGATGGGGAGATGGGGAAGACGCGGAGACGCGGAGACAGGAGGACGCAGAGATCTCTCAATCAACAATTTCCCCACTCCTCCCTCCTCCCTCCTCCCTCCTCCCCCTGGTCGCGGCCGTTGGCGATCCCATGCAGGTGGTCGTGGCAGGAATGGCGATCGCAGCCAGCTGCACCTGTGGCGTACTGCTGGCAGGAGGCACTCAGATGTTGGCGGTATATGCCTTAGCACGGGCGATCGCACAGCACCACAACCTGTCATGGCAACCAGAGCAAATTGTGGTGGGCACAACCCGCTGGGTCGCCGAAGATCCAACCGGAGATACGGTTGGACTCGCTCACCTGATCGGTTCAGTACCGCTGATTGCCACCCAACTTAGCTTTGACCGTTCACAGTTTCCTCAGTTGCAAGCCTATGAGCAGGGCTTTGTGAAAGAAGGGGTTGGGGCAGGTGGATGCGCGATCGCGGCTCACCTTTATCAGAATTGGGATCAAGACAAATTACTACAGGCAGTTGAACTACTTGCAAAAGCAATCAGCAAACCATAAATCGTGTCATCCTCTAGTGCTTTGTCAGGTCTGATTTTGTAAGCTTGGGAATAATGAAGAGTTATTATTTCGGGGGTTTCAGCCCACAAAATAATTCTTGACAGATCACTAGTGTATTCGTTTAGAAATTAGCTGCTCCTCTAAAGCCGCAATTCGGCCGTAGGCAGCAGTGAGCTGCGCAGTCAGTCGTTGAATTTGAATTTCAGGTGAGAGCTGTCGTTCAGAATTCTGAATTGCTGAATCAAAGCTATCACCGTCAATCAAAACGTCTTTATGTTCCATTGAGGAGTCTAATCCGCTCTGATTTCTGTAAAAACGATGACCAACAGCTTTCTCGAGGTCAGGGCGGTGAACCTGCTCTGACCCTAGCTGACACTCAGTCACAATTTCCGAGACTCGGCCACTCAACTGATCAATCAATTGATACAACCCGTCTACCTTGTTCGATAAAACACTCAATTGCTTTTGCAGGGTATCCATGCAGTACCACACTTACTCGAATGGTTCTCGCTATACATTCTAAAGAACAGTTAGATTTGCCTGCACTTATTCCTGAATCATTTAACCTTTGATTCAAATCAGGAAAAATAGAAGAATAGATTTAGTTAACTCTCAGACATTTGTGAATAATTAATAAACTCATTATTTATTCCAAAATAAGACCCTGAGTAGATGTACACACTTAACCTAAGTAGACCCAATGAACTGCGTACAGCGCCACGAATGAAAATGTCATTGGTCATTTGTAGGATAGTAAGCGTCTATTTTCAAGTCAGGTAGCCCCAATTATTTGTAGGCTGGGTAAAGCCGTTCCGGCATACCGGAAAAGTGGTGACGTAACCCATGCGGACGTTGGGTTATACCAGTCAGAAACGAAATGCTTCTAGTAGAAACTTTAATGTCTAAACTAAGTCGAAATGTAGCGGTGGCAATCTTAGTAACCATTGGTGTGATCACAGCTTCTCCGGTCATCATTGCGTTCAATCCAAATGGAATCGCATCTTTATACAATGTCACGTTTGAAGATGATACCGTCTTGCTGCTAATCAGGCATCGCCAGGTCATGCTGGGGATACTTGGTGCTGCTTTAGTCTATGGAGCGTTCTTCTACCATCTGCGAATGATGGTTATCGCCGCTGCTATAGTCAGTAAACTTGCTTTCATCGGACTATACACAACCACACCAGATTTAACCCAGGGAATTCAACGGGTCATTTACTTTGATGCAGTGTCGATAATTCTCTTGCTAATTGGTGCTGTTATATTTTGGCGACTTCCCTCAGATTAAGACAAATTTTTAGTTAGTCTGTGCTGCTGAATACTCAATAAAGGTATGCCTACACAAACGCATGCACCGATGAATTGACGACTTTCCGCTTCATTCAAGCTAGTTGCAGCCAGTAGTGCTAGCCGTTGGACGCCACCATAGAATTGAATAATTGATGGCAGAATTAAGTGAAGGCGATCTCTCAAATTATGTCGGATGGATATCAAATGGGGCAAATAAGTCGGCGATCGCTGTTGACCGGTACTGCTGCATGGACAATGAGCCAACTGTTGGCGAGCTGCAGCAGCCAGTCCATCCCAACGTTGAAAGTCCTTTTGCTGCGAGGTTCTATCCCAGCTCAGCTTCTCAATGAGTTCCGTAGGCAGGAGGAAAAAGCTTCTAGACCAGTCAATCTCGATTTCAGCGCCGAACAGCAGCTTCAGGAACTGTTTTTGTTATTACAAGCTTGGCAGCAGCGTTCAAACAAGGCTACACCATCCTCTGGATCTTCATTACCCAGTTGGATCCCGTTTTGGGGCAAATCTGCAACCAATGGTATGCCAGATCTAGTTACCCTGGGTGATTACTGGCTAGGCAAGGCAATTCAACAAGGACTGCTGAAACCGATTGATGTGAGTCGATTAAAGAACTGGTCACAACTATCACAGAATCCCAAGCTAAAGGAGTTGTTAACTCGCAACGATCAAGGGCAACCAGACCGCAACGGTCAAGTTTGGGGAGTTCCTTATCGGATAGGCAATACAGTCATTGCCTATCGACGCGACATTTTTGAGCAACGCAAGTTACCACCACCAACTGATTGGAGCGATTTGTGGCGTCCTGACTTACACAGACGAATTTCCTTACCGGATCAAGCTCGTGAGGTAATCGGATTGACCCTCAAGAAGTTGGGTAAATCCTACAACACAACTGATCTTGCGGCTGTTCCAAATCTTGAAAAGGAACTGCGTTCACTGCAAGATCAGGTCAAACTCTATAGTTCTGATGCCTACTTGCAACCATTGCTATTGGAGGATACCTGGTTGGCGGTTAGCTGGTCTACAGATGTATTGCCAATTATGCAACGGAGTCCTCAAATTGCCGCTGTTGTTCCTAAATCTGGAACTGCATTGTGGGCAGATATGTGGGTACATCCAACCGCCAATCCAGATGCCCTGTCGTCCGCGGCGACTGACTGGATTGATTTCTGCTGGCAACCCGCGATCGCCAATCAGTTATCGTCATTAACCTGGACCATTTCGCCAGTTTTGTTAGGAAAATCGACAGAAAAATTATCTGAAGATTTGCGTCGCAACCCTGTACGGTTGCCAGATACTCAAGTTCTGCAAAATGGCGAGTTTTTACAGCCACTATCAGAAGCCGCAAATTCTCAATACGAGAAGCTTTGGCAACGTATAAGGAACGAGACCGAGAGGAGTTGAACCATAAAGAGCAGTTTCGTCCTCAGCACCTCAATTCAGGAGCTACTTAACGCCCCCGAATAACTAAAATTCCCTGTTTGTGCTGGTAATAACTACTCTGCTGCCGAATAGACGCTTACCTTCTTGCGCCTTTTACCCAGGCGCTCAAAGGTCACAATTCCGTTAATCAATGCAAACAGCGTGTCGTCGTTCCCACGCCCAACGTTATTGCCAGGATGAATTTTGGTACCTCGCTGGCGTATCAGAATGTTTCCAGCCTTTACAACTTCGCCACCATAACGTTTGACACCCAAACGTTGGGCATTAGAGTCGCGACCGTTGCGTGTACTACCTGTACCTTTCTTGTGAGCCATTGTCTTCCTAACCTAGCCTTTCTGGCAATGCATTAACTTCTACAGTAGCGTTGAACTTGCTGATAATTCGTCAAGCGTATTACTCAACGACCTCTGCCTCAACCACTAATTCTGACGCCCCGGGTTCTTCAGGTTCGGCTTGAACTCCCTGCAATTCAGAGATGTCATCAGTTGCCTTCTGCTCGTTACCATGAGCATTACCAATCGTATTGCCACCCAAACTGATGCTATCGATCATTAAGCGAGTCAATTCCTGACGATGTCCCTGTTTCTTACGAGTCTTCTTCTTGGGACGCATCTTGTAAACGATGATCTTGCGCCCCCGCAGATGCTGCATCACCGTTGCCTCAACCGTTGCGCCTTCAACCAGAGGCTGACCAATATGCGCTCCACCGTCTTCTTGAACAAATAGAACCTTATCAATGCTGATCTTTGCATCAGGTTCAGTATGAAGGCGCTCTACATCGTAGAATCGCCCTGGCTCAACGCGGAGCTGCTTACCACCAGTTTCAATAATTGCGTAAGTCATGTTTTGCCTCAACTGCGCCGTACAGGTAGCTGATGGAAATCATCTACTCAGCTTTTACACTGACAACCTGATCCGAGCAAAATTAAACAACAGCCTCTAATTCTGACTAATTTCGATGAAATATGTCAAGTTTTGCCTGGAGAGGATTGAGGAGAAAACCAGGGATGCTGTTCTCACATGGCAGGAATTTGGTGAAGCGATCGCCATCCGTCCATCGCTTTTTGCTATTCTAAGTAAGGCTCGAACGATTACCCATCTTTATTCGAGTTATTCGAGATCGAATAAATTGTTGCTTAAGGATGAGTTGGTACTCCTATGCGGATGTGGCGGAATTGGTATACGCGCACGTTTGAGGGGCGTGTGGCTTTGCCTTGCGAGTTCGAGTCTCGCCATCCGCATTTTTGAACTTGCTTGAATCTTTTAGATAACGAAAAAAGCCCGGCAATGAGCCGGGCTTTTTTGCTAGGCAACTAACTTTCTAGAGTCCTAATTCGTTACCGCGTCGATACTGGAGGTAGGCAGCAACAAACAATCCAGCCAAGGTAACTGGGATTAAGCCAAGCACAATACCTACAAGAATTGGTTCTACCAATGTTCAATCTCCTTCCAACTAACCAAGTTTTGTACACGAAATGCTACTTTCCATCCATAGTATAAGACTAACCTCCTCAATCCAGGAGTGCCAGCATCTGCATGGACGGAATGGAACAGGTCATTGTTGAGATCGACGAATTGGTGAAATTCCTCTATTGTTACTTAACTTTAGATTTTTACAAAGTTATCTAAAGTTGCTTTAAACTAAGAGAGATTAATATAAGTCCATTATTCATTTTTCGTTGTCGCGTTCTTTAAAGAAAACACTTTTGGATAATCAAGTTCTTAAAAGAGAGAATTTAGTTCAGCAGCTTGCCTTACTCATTGTGGCGGCTACTGCGATCGTGTTTTTGGCAATTTTAGTGGTTTATCAGTCTCAATATTCTGATCCCTATGTCCAGAGCGTATTATCTCTTCAGGGAAATGTTGTGCAAGGTAGCGCGATTTTTCAGATGAACTGTGCAGGCTGTCATGGAACACAGGCGGATGGTCGGGTTGGACCGAGTCTGCTGGATGTATCATCTCGCAAGTCCAAGTTCAGCATTATTCATCAAGTGATCAGCGGTCAGACACCGCCGATGCCGCAATTTCAGCCATCTTCTCAGGAAATGGCTGACTTGCTCAGCTACTTAGAGAGCCTTTAGCACGCTGATGCATGGGGAATCGTTTCTTCTTAATTCGATATGGATCAGAGATCTTGCAGCGGACGGGGGAACATTTGCTGCTGGTGGGAATTGCGATCGCGGTTGCTGTGTTGATTTGCATTCCCCTTGGGATTCTGATTACCCGCAACGGAAGGCTGCGTCAACCGATTCTGGCGATCGCCAATCTCTTACAAACCATTCCCAGTCTGGCGTTGTTTGGGCTATTGATTCCCATCGTTGGCATTGGTGCGGTTCCAGCCATCATTGCTCTAACGCTGTATTCCTTTCTGCCGATTATCCGCAACACTTATACCGGAATTATGAGCGTTGACCCAGCCATACGAGAAGTCGGACGCGGGATGGGCATGACTGATTGGCAACTGCTCTCGCGGGTTGAACTGCCGTTGGCAATGAGTGTGATTCTGGCAGGCATCCGCGTTGCCGTTGTGATTGCGGTTGGGATTGCCACGATCGCCGCCGCAATTGGAGCCGGAGGATTGGGCGTGTTCATTTTTCGGGGGATTGCAGTCGTGAACAACCAACTGATCCTGGCTGGAGCGGTTCCAGCGGCGGCGATCGCCCTAATTGCTGATTACAGCATTGGCTGGCTAGAACGACGATTGGCGATTAAGCGATAAACCCAAGAGGAGGACTGCATGCCTGAACCACCAAACAATTCTCAAAAAAACGTCCTTAAGATTGATCCGGGAACGCTTTTGCTGATCATTGCTGCCCTTATCCTGCTACCCCTGCTGCTGACTGGTTTTCTTGGACAGTAAAGATACTAAAAACCCCGATGTCTGAGACTGTCTATACTCGTAAGATTTTGCCACCTGTAAATTTTCCGTTGATTGGCGATCGCTGTAGGGGGGTTTGTCGTCAATCTAAGGCTACAAGCAGAGTTTGTGGCTAAACCCGCCCCTACCGTCAACGGGAAATTTACACCAGGCATGTTTTTGCGCTATCAGTCGGTGGTTTTAGCAGGTTCAGTTGCAGGGCTTGCACTGTGGATTCGCTCAAAGGAGAGCAGCACCAGCAAACCGATTAGGGTACTGGCGGCGGCAACTAGCCAGGTACGATCGGCGATCGCTTCTGGTTGATCCATGGCCCAGCCTCCTAAAATGGGCCCAATGAAATAGCCGATCGCCCAGCACTGAGAACTAATGGCCACATAGGCACCCCGCAAGGATTCTGGAGCCAGCTCTGAGACGATCGCTGAGGCAAAGGGTTTGTAGGTGATCGACGCCAGAGCCATCATGCATAGTGCAGCGATTCCCCAGGTAAACTGAGCCGTTGGCGCTGTTCCCGTGATCCACACCATCACAAATCCCAGTGCCCAGAGCAGCAGGGCAATCATCAAAACACGGGTGCGCCGCAGGGAGGTGAATACCTGAGCGATCGGCAACTGCAGCACCGCCCCCATACCAATGTAGCACCAGGTAAACAGGCTAGCCGTATTGGTGACGGCTGTATTCGACGTGCCCGCGATCGCTGGAACAAAATTCGTGAAATAGAGCGGAATTGTGCTGGTGACCAGGGCAACGTAGGTGGTAAACAGAACGTTAGCGAGAATAAAAACAATCAGCGCGACATCCTTCAACGCCACCAGAATTCCTTGGGTTGTATTTTCATGCTTAGCGTGAGATTGTCGCGTTTCCATCAGGGTGAGCTGAACCAGGAGCAGAAACCCTAGAAAAATCCCCGCGCAGACAACAAACAGCAGTTGAGGCGTCTGGTTGATCAGCATCAACAGCAGTCCCCCGCCCAGGATTCCAATCCCATTTCCCAAATTCTCGGCCACACTCATAATGGCAAATGCCTGGTGCCGTTCTTCGAGAGCCGTGACATCCATCACGGCAGCATCGGCAGCAGTCCAATAAAATCCCACACTAATCCCCAGTAACAAACACGCCACCATTAGAATTGGCAGGCTGTTGGTTACGGCTAGAACCAGGGAAACCAGAATTCCAAAAACCGCTGAGAGGGAGAGCGTGGTTTTGCGCCCAAATCTGGGTGAATCCGCCAGCACGCCACCCAAAATATGTCCTGCCACACCGGTGAGTGAACTCAATCCGATGCTGAAGCCGACTGACGTTGCCGATAGTCCTACCTGATTCACGAACACCAGAGGGATGTAGAAGTAAATCAGCCCGGAGGCAATCTGAGAGAGCGATCGCCCGATCGCTTGCGCCCATACCTGCCGATTCGATAGCTGGAGCGAAGAAGATAACGCATTCATGTGAAATACTGTTGCAACGATGCAGATGATTCCCCTGACTACAATACAAATAAATTAACACTTGTAAACGATTCAGTCAGTTTGGAACATTTTCCACTGCTTTTGCGAGAGGAGTGTTCTTTTTCTGGGGGAGCCACAGCGACTTCTCCTCAATGAGAACTTTAGTGAGAACTTCAGTGAGAACTTCGGACTGTCAAATTTTTGATTTGTTTACGGATTCTTCAAGGTGCGAGGTGTTGTTAACGATGAAGCACTCATAGGTACACTCAACCCCCGGCATTGTCGGCGGGTTTTTACTTTATTGGTAGTGAGGAGTAAGAGGTCAGGACTTACGCATTTGATCTCAACTCCGACGTTGAGTTGAGTACGTTAGTTCGCATGCTTGATCCTTGGTTAAAAC
>JAAUSG010000364.1 GCA_012034055.1 Leptolyngbyaceae cyanobacterium RU_5_1
GAAACTTAGGGAATAGTTTTGCCTTCATGACGAGTTAAGTATTCCCTAAGCAAAAGCAGTACGGGTGAATCTGGACTTAGGGAATAAAAACAAGCTAAAGATCCCTAAGTATTCCCTAAGCAATTTTTGCGGAGTCAGGGGTGGGAGATGCCAAAGCGGAGCAAAGCAGCGCGATTGATTCAGGAACTCCAGGATTGGAGTGATGAAGAATTAGGGGATCTGGCTGAGATGATTCAGGGGTTGTTGGAGTCACGCCGGGAAGAGGCAGAGGAGGAGAACCAGGAGACTCGTGAGGATGGCACACCGCTGGGGAAGCACGGGGGACGAGGGCATATTGAGCTGAAGATGATTCCCGATTCTAAGACGGGTAAGACGTATGGACCTTACCGCTATCTGCGCTACTGGGGGCTAACGAAGAAGGGAACGAAGGGATTAAAGAGCGTCTACTTAGGAAAAACGCCTGGAAAGGATATTTGAGCAATTCAAGCGATGATCAAGAACAAGAACAATGATTAGCTATGAAGACAGTCGCGCAACTAAACATTTGCTATTAGATGACAATTATCCTGACCGGGCGACAATTACAACTTTCTCTCAGCTTGTGCCCGGTTGTTGGATCAAATTTGGATGACATCCCTGAGCCGCAAAGCCTTGCTAGATGAAGGTTCGATCGCAGCGTTTGTAATTGTCGCTGATGAAATGACAACTACTCAAGTCCGAAAGTTGTAATTGTCGCCACCGGTCCCACGAGATGCGCAATGAGGTTCCGTTTGTAAAGCTGGACCTGTTTCTACAGGGTGAGTGTAGCCAAAGGAAGCGATAGAAAATGACATCGTTAGCCTTTAGAAGCAGGGGCATCACGATGTCAGACATACAATTCAACCCTACCGTAGCAGGAATTGAACTCACCGCAACAGATCAATCAAATCCTGTGGTTCCACCCTGGTTGGCGGAAGTTCTGTTGTTAGGGGAATACTGGCGTAGAACTGGACTGCTGGACCGGTTACGGACGCAAGTGAAGGTCAATCGAGGACGCATGGGACAGTACGAGGTCTGTGACTTTGTTCTGCTCCTGTTGGCCTATGCGGTCAGTGGACTGGCCACGTTACAGAGGTTTTTTGAACAGCTTGAAAGCGTGAAATCGGTGCTGATGAGCGTGTGGCAGCGGCAACAGTGCCCGGTCGCCTCGACCTCAGTCGCTTTTTGAGCGATATCAATACCGCAGCCCTGGAGCAACTTCGCACGCTCTTTGAATCCGACCTTCTGGTTCATGGATTTGAGCAGACCCAGAGCTGTGGATTGGTAGATCGCGCTGGGAACCAATTTTGGGTATTTGATGTGGATGGAACTCATCAAACAACCCGGCAACGCTCCTTAACCACAACCGAATCTTACCCCGAGTTGCATCGCCGTAGCCAGGCGGCCACAGCGAAGGGGTATCTTGGTCGGGGTCGGGGGGAGGTGACGCGCACGCGGAGCACCGTCAGCCTGAGCCATACCAGTGAATGGTTAGGGACCTTTGGAGCGGCAGGCAATGGTACTCCCGGAGAAGATTTAGAACGGGCCTGTGGTGTAATTGGACGCTACCTGCAACAGCATCAACAACCTGGAATGAAGGCTATTATCCGATTAGATGGGTATTATGGGTTGCCGCAATTTGTTAATCGAATTCAACACCATCAATTTGGCTATCTTTTGCGCTGTCGCGATTACGCTTTACTCCAGCACCAGGCGCTACAAGCTCGACTACAACAGACCCCCAAACAAGAATGGATGCATCCCGAATCACATCAGGTGCGTGAGGTGTTTGACGTAGGATTGATTGACGATGGATGGGCAGGATATACCGAACCAATTCGCTTGATAGTTGTGCGCACTCCCTATAACCCTAACCGGGCACACCGAGTTGGCAAACGCATCGGAGACTTCATCTATGAACTGTTTATCACCTCCCTGGCTCAAGCTGGATTGACCGGACCCGACCTCTTGAGTCTCTACTACGGTCGCGGCGGGTTTGAAAAACAGTTGGGGGATGAAGATAGAGAGGGGGATTGCGACCGGTGGTGCAGCTGGCATCCAGATGGGCAGGAGTTTTGGCAGATTTTGAGTCAGTGGGTCTGGAATTGGCGGTTGTGGGCTGGCTTTGCCCATCATCCTCAAGCGGTGCGGAAAACCCTTTGGGTTCCGCCTCAATCTCCTCCTGAGATGGTCTCTGAGTCTCCGTCTGCTCCGACCATTCCTTTAACCTTGTCGGATATCAACGCGACCTGCCCTCCTGTGGACTCACCAGACCACGGTCCCACGGAAGTTTGTTCGGCCTGGGCCAGGAGTATCGGCAAGTTTTCAGGTCAGGACTTCAAACTGCTGGATGAGCGCACCCTACAATGTCCAGCAGGTCATCGCATGTATCGTCGAGAAGTGCGCCAGAACCGCCTGGGAGACTTGCTGATTCTCTTTGGCATCAATCCACGAACCTGTCAGCAGTGCCCCCTAAAAGAGCAATGTTTAGCCGAGGGGTCAAAAGGAACAGGAGGGCGACGCGTCACGGTCATTCGGAAAAAGCTGCCACTTGAACCCAACGTCCCAACCCCGGTTTATCCGTCTTCCTCAATTTCTGAAACCTCTACGCCTTCTCACGTTGAAGACAAGGGTTCCGATATAGATCCACCTGCCTCTTCCCCACCTCTTCCATCCCCTCCGTCTGGTCAGCCTGTTCTTTGGCTCGACTTTCCGACGACTCATCTACGACGCGATCTATCTCATCAACTACGACAGCACCAGATCGTCATCCAATCGGTTCTACCTCATCGCCCCTTACCCGGACCCCAAATAGAACCTATCACCCGTGACCAACGTGCCCACCGCCGCTTAACTTGGACACAACGATGGAACAAAAACACTCTCACCGATGCTGTAGTGCACTGGAACGTTCAGCTATTTGGCATTTCCTCGGCTGTTCTAAATTGGCTCAACAAGCTGAAACCAGGGCAGCCTGTAATCAATTGAACCTCATTGCGCATCTCGTGGGCGGTCAAAGTAATTGTCACTTCATAATTTGCATAGTAATTTGTACACTTTACCTTAGTGTTACCCCCTCAACAGCTGTTTTAGTACCACCGCCATGCCGAGTAACTCTAGGACGAACCAGTATCTTTTGAGGGCGCTGAGTAAACCTCGCATCAGTGCTTCTTTGTGCCCAAACTAAGGCTTCGCCTGGAACCAATGTGGATATCTGGGTTTCTGTGAGGTTTTCTAGAGAAGAGATTGCACTCTTCAGGTGTTTTAGCCATTGAGGAGAGGTCATTCGATGCAGTACTAGTGGTCTGTCAAGGTTGAAATGAGGGGTAAAGCCGTTTGAGTTTAACCCGAGCCTCTTCAGTGGTAAATCGCCAATCTATCGTTCGCAATTGCGTATTTCTGCGCTGTTCCCAAGCCAGTGTT
>JAAUSG010000114.1 GCA_012034055.1 Leptolyngbyaceae cyanobacterium RU_5_1
TCCTTTTACCCAACTACCGGCATGTCATACGACAAGGAACTTGAGATTCAGCGTCAGTTTCTCGACGAGGCACAGGAATATCTGGATACCCTGGACTCTGCTGTGATGGGATTGTCCAGCGATCGCGTCGATATTCAAAAAATTAATGCAGCACTGCGGGCAGCTCACTCTATCAAAGGTGGAGCCGCCATGATGGGGTTTGATCTATTGAGCCAGCTGGCCCACGCTCTGGAAGATTCATTCAAAGTCTTGAAGACTCAAGGACAATCCGTTGAGATTGATGAAAGTTTAGAAAATTTGCTGCTGGACTCGGTAAGCTGCCTGAGAACCGTCATCCAGTGCGAGAAACAGGAACAACCCGTCGATCGCGACTGGGTTGGACAGGAAGCCGATCCGATCTTCAGTCAACTGCACGATCGCCTCGGAGATCCCCAGGACGAAGACGCGGCGTCTGTACTGGCAATGGACAGCGGGCAGGACATCATTCCGATCATCTTTGAGTCTGAAGTCGAAGGATGCCTGGAGCGTCTGGAGTCGGTGATGTCTGACCCAGACAAACCCTGTCTCAAAGAAGAACTCACCATTCTCGCTCAGGAGTTGGGGGGATTGGGAGAAATGTTGCAACTCGAGGCGTTTAGCAAGCTGTGTGAGTCGGTTCAACACGCAATCGAGGCGCTTCCAGATGAGATCGAGGCAATCGCAGACGCTGCCATGCAGGCATGGCGGCGATCGCAAGCCCTCGTTCTGACTGGACAAGTTGACTTAATGCCAACGTCCATTCCAGGAGAGTTTATCCTGGCTGCGGATCCACCCATTCTCACTGAAGCCGTCCCAACAAAATGGTTGGACATCGATATCAGTCAAGATGATGACACTGTGGTCATGGCCAGCATGGTCGATGGCGAGCAAGTAGTAGATGAAGAGGCAGCCCAGAAATTCCAGAGAACCTGGCAAGATGTAGCTGTAGCCGCTTCATCCAGCGTTACCGACAATGTGGCTGCCGACCCCCTCGTGGACGATGAAGCGGCTTGGATCGTGGCTCATCAAGAGATTAGCACCAGCCATGAAGCCGATTGGGCTGCAGCTTATCAAGAGACTAGCACCAGCCATGAAGCCGACTGGGCCGCAGCTTATCAAGAGACTAGCGCTAGCCATGAAGCTGATTGGGCCGCAGCTTATCAAGAGACTAGCACCAGCCATGAAGCCGACTGGGTTGCGGCTCACCCAGAACCCAATGTTGAAATCCATTCAACCCAGACGCCCACCGAGCAGCCCCAACCTACCGCAAAAGAGTCTCAAGCCACCGATTTCAAAGTACTCAACATCAAAGCAGACACCCAGGTATCTGTGCCTGAAGAGGATCAAAATGCCACGGTTCGGGTCTCTGTTCGACAACTCAATCAATTGAACGACTTGTTTGGAGAACTCACCATCCAACGTAATGGCTTAGATCTGTACCTCAAACGCCTGCGTGGGTTAGCTCGCCTCCTGAACCAACGGGTGCGCCTACTGGAACAATCCAATTCTCAGATGCGATCGGTGTACGATCGCATCATTCCGCGTACCGTTAACCGTCATGGACTCCCACTTCTGGCTCCTGCTGCAGACAGCATTGACAGCACTCTCTACCCATTCAATTCATCCATTTCCAATTTGAAATCAACCGTTTCTCATTTCAAACCTGATCACGATATTCTCAGTCGGTTTGATGCACTGGAGATGGATCAATACAATGACTTGCACTTGCTTTCTCAACAGGTAATGGAAACCATTGTGCAAGTTCAAGAAGTGAGTAGTGATATTGAGTTGAGCCTGGATGATTCCGAACAAACCACCCGCGAACTCAACAAAACAGCAAAACATCTGCAGACGAATTTGACTCAAATTCGGATGCGGCCCATCTCAGATGTTGTCGATCGCTTCCCACGCGCCCTGCGAGAACTTTGCTTACAGTATGGCAAGAAGGTTAGACTTTCAGTTAAAGGTGGAAATACGCTGATTGAGCGCAGCATTTTAGAAGTTCTCAGCGATCCACTCATGCACCTGGTTCGTAATGCGTTTGATCACGGTATTGAAGCACCTGAACGCCGTAGACAACAGGGCAAACCAGACGAAGGGGTGATTGAAATTCGAGCCGCCCATCGCGGAAATCGTACCATCATCACCATTAGCGACGATGGCAAAGGAATTTCGCTCAACAAAATTCGGACTAAGGCTGAGCAAATGGGGTTAGATGCAACATTGCTGGCTACTGCAAGCGATGAAGATCTCCTCTCTTTGATCTTTGAACCTGGATTTAGCACCAGCGATCGCGTCACCACCCTATCGGGTCGGGGCGTGGGGATGGATGTCGTGCGCGATAGTTTGAAACAAATTCGTGGGGAAATTAGTGTCGATACTCGGGCCGGGGTTGGCACCACTTTCACGCTGTCCGTGCCCTTCACGCTGTCCGTTGTGCAAATATTATTAGTCGAGAGTAATGGGATGCTATTGGCGTTCCCAACCGATGCGATTAAAGAGACACAGTTGTTCTCCGAAGATGCTCTAACTCATGACGGTGAAGCCTTCAACTGGCAAGATACCCAGGCGAAACTCATTTACCTCTCCCGCTGGCTACAGTTCAATTGCATTCGCCAGCCCCACACGCCGGAAGCCGCACCCAGTATTGATGCGTCAACGGTACTGATGGTAAACCAGGGCAGCCAGGTTGTGGCATTACAGGTAGACCGCTGTTGGAGTGAGCAAGAGGTGGCAATTCGCCGAGTTGAGGGGAATTTGCCGATGCCTGCTGGGTTTTCGGGATGCGCGATCGTTGCAGATGGGCGTGTTGTTCCGCTAGTTAATATCCCTGAACTACTTGACTGGATTGCTGGATCTGAACAAGCTTCTAGCGGGGAAGATGTACTGAAATCGCTCATGCTTCCTCCGGCCATACTCAGTTCCACAAATGCAAATCTAAGATTGCCGCCAGCGTCACAACTCTCTAGCCCACTTCCAATTCAACCCCTCACCGTATTAATCATTGACGACTCGATTAATATTCGTCGCTTCCTGGCTCTGACCTTAGAGCGGGCGGGGTTCCGAGTTGAACAGGCAAAAGATGGACAGGATGCGTTAGAAAAACTGCAGCGAGGGTTATCCGTTCAAGCTGTGATTTGCGACATTGAAATGCCACGTTTGGACGGTTACGGCTTTTTGGCGAAATTCAAGACAATTCCTGAATTCCAGGCAATTCCAGTGGCAATGCTGACATCACGCAGTGGAGAGAAGCATCGCCAGCTGGCGATCAGCTTGGGCGCTGCTGCCTACTTCTCGAAGCCCTACAACGAGCAGGTGTTGGTCCGGACCCTAGAACAACTAGTCGGTTCAGCCGTTCTCACTCCCAGCTCATGACAGTCCGTCAGGACTGACGCGAATAACCGAAGATCTTGTGTTTAGGCTGGTAGTCGGTAGTGGGTAATTGGCTGAATGTCCGATTACCCACTACCCATTACCCATGACCTGCGTAAACCCTATCCGTTTGAGGTTAGATGGATCTCATCCAGTACCATCTTGCCTAGCGGGCGGTACAGAGGTTGAAGACTAACGAGAAATTGATGAGTGGAAATTTCATCACTTAGACGGATGTTTTAGAGGAACGGCTGCTGATACGTTGCTCCAAGTCCAGCTCGAAATCTGTGGCTTTCCCGTAAGAAAAACTCCAGGTCTGGACGTGGACAAGGTTTATTACTTAATTGTCTAAATATGGTTAAAATCTGCTTAAGGTCTCTTTAAAAGGAAAATATCTTGGCAAGCTGTTGGTAGCTCCTGCCAATAACTTTTACCTTGTTGTGATAGAAGGGAAATAACAATGCTTGACTCCTCAGATTTCCTCTACCCTCGTAGCCGATATCATGGGCAATTTACACCAGAAAATTTGGTGTTCAATGCCAACCTACAGGAATTTGCCCAGCGGGTAACCTACATTTGTAACCTGGAGACAGGAGGCAAAATCTCCTCTGAAGAAGCCTATCGACAAATCAAAGACCTCTACAAACGCCTCAAGCAAAGCAAGAAAGAATTGAGAATTGGTGAACTGCCATCAGATAACGAGAGTTCCAGTTGATGTGCGCACTTGTGACTGGTCAACACTCCCGTTCACTCAATTTAGGAGCCTTGAAGATGAAAGAAGGCGACCTCGTGCGCCTGAAGCAACCATTTAGACCCGAAGCCGACAGATTAGAAGAGTACAACTTTGGCATTGTTGCTGGACTTATTCAAGCTGAATCAGAAGCTGACGAACTGTGCGCTACAGGCGTTATACTCTACTTGTATAATTCCCAAACGTCTGAAATTTACAGGGATGCGTCGGGTATCAAAGCACTTTTTTACTTCAAACAGAATGAGGTTGAGCTGTCCTAGACGCATAGTCACCAGGCTAGTGCATGAAGTCAGAAGCACGAAGTCAGAAGTACGAAATCAGAAGTACGAAGTCAGAAACGATTATGGGATAGGCTCTTTATTGACTTTTAACGTACTAGTAGTCCGTCAGGATAGATTTGAGGGATAACTCAAATCTACAAACCATTTTTTAGACTGTTTTGAGGGGTTGAAAACCCTCAAAACAGTCTTGATAGACCACTAGTCATGTTGCGACTAATTTTAAATCTGATTGATAGCATGGCTCGGTATTATCAGCGCATGCCGTATACCAGTTAAAGTAGCAATAAGATTGTTTGATATCTAAGCTTGAGGTTAATTGCTTTGGCTCTGTCTCCTCAACCTCTTCAGCGTGGTAAATCGCTCCACGAGCAAGCCTATCAAGCCCTGCGAACTGGCATTTTGGCGGGTGAGCTGGCTCCGGGCGATCGCTTGATCGAAACGCAGCTTGCCGAGTGGCTGCAGGTTAGCCGAACTCCGCTACGAGAAGCGTTGCGCCAGCTTCAACGCGAAGGACTGGTGACAGCAGACACCAACGGCGGGTTACGAGTTACAACGATTTCAGCCGCAGATGCCATCCAGCTTTATGACTGCCGCTTGGCGTTGGAGCAGCTTTCTGTTGCAGGAGCCTGTGAACAGGCCAGCAAAGCTCAGTTGAAGACCTTAGCAGACTATGTTGTGCAAGCAGAGAAACTTGCCCAGAATCGATTAGCGAAATCCGGTTCCTCCCAGCTTTTGGATTTGGACTATCAGTTTCACCGCTTGATTGCCGAAAGCTCAGGCAATCAACGCTTAGTGTTCCTGCTGGAGCAAGTCTTTGATGCCATGGCCTTGCTCCGCATTCAAACATTGCGCCATAACCCAAAAGTGCTCGATATTCGGTTGGAGCATCGCCAGATTTATGAGGCGATCGCCCAACGCAATCCAGAAACCGCGATCGCGGCCATCAAGACTCACTTGACAGCCAGTAAAGCACGCGTCGTTCAAGAGATTCAGAGCTTTTAGGCGATTTCTCAGAAATCGCCTAAAAGCTCTAAGTTTCCGCTGGTGGTAGTTCCTCCAGGATTGTGAAGCGAATGTGATTAATAGCCAGTTCACCGATGGAAACATCCAGTCCGTTGTCAGCAGAGGTGATTTTTTGGAAGGAGATTCCTTTGGCAATTTCGGCGTGATACCAGGGTAGTCCCATGAAAAACCGGGTTGGGTAGGGGCCGCGCTCTGCGATGTCGTCCGGGTTGGATTCCATCGGCAGCCAACCAAATCCGGGAATATAGAACTCAATCCAAACGTGGTTGTATTGGGGTTCCAGCGGGATGCGCTTTTGATCAGCATAGGGTGGGCATTTGTAGCGCCCAACAGTGCGACAGGAATTCCATTGAGGCGGGCCAATGCCAGTAGCACGCCTACGTACTCGCCACAGGAGCCAATGCCGCGATCGAGCACAACATCGGGCGTATCAATATGGGGAGTGAGTGAGTAGGAGAGGCGATCGTAGACGTAGTTGCGAATTTTCAGCATCTTGCGGAGCAGGTTTGTCTCGGTGCCGATCGCGTCCCGTGCCGCTTCGCGAATCACGGGGGTATCCATTGCCAGCTCGTCATCATCTACCAGGTAAAGTGTCTGATAGTCGGGGGACAGGGGTGGAGCCTTCTCCACATCCTCAAAGGTCAACTGGTATTTGATCGCATGAACTTCCAGGAGGGCTTTCCAGCCAAAAATGTGGCGTTCATTGGGCTTTAAGGTGTCAAATTTGAACACGGCTACCTGTTGCCCATCGTGATCTTCGATCGTGAAGGGGCGACCAATGGGTTCAACTCGTCGCACTGTCTGGCGATCGGTTTCGGCCGGTAAGGCAATCCGCCATTCAACGTTCTCCAGATGAACTTCCTCCAGGGGCAGGAGTTCCTCGGCGTAGGACATTTCCACTAAGTAGCCGTTGGAGAGGGCATAGCGACCAGCGAGATTGTAGGAATAGGAGAGCGGATGGATGAAGGTGCGATCGCGGTAGGACAACTCAAAGGGACTTTCCGGGTCGTTGGGATTGTCCCGAACGTAAGGTTCCTCTTTGGCGTAGCAGACATAGGGTAAATCTTTGCCCGTTTGCGGGTGGCGGTGAAAGGCTAAGCCTGTGGGACATTCAAACGGCGTCAACACAGAGAACTGCTGCTCTCCGGTTGCTCGATCCAGACAGTAAACGGTTTGCTCAACGCGATCGCACACCCAAAGCTCCTCGCCGCGAACGACAAGGTTAGCCGGTCCGACGCCAGGCAAAGGTAGGCGAGTAATATGTTGCCGCGAATTGCGCTCAAAAATGTAGATATAGCCTGCCTTCTGAGACGCCACGTAGACCGTATCCTCCCAAACAGCCACTCCGTTCACCGGATACGGAATTGTGAAAAAGTGCTGCAGGGTCAGCGTCTCCAGGTTAAAGAAATAAACACTATTCTCTCGTGCAATCCAAAATGTATGCTCCCAAACTGCCAATCCTGCGGCATCTACGAATTCCTCCACCTGCAGCGGGTTCAGAATCGTCACGTTATCACTGGCTGGATCAACCCGCAGCAGGTAGCCGCGTACAGCATCCAGTGCGATCAGATCATCACCCAAAAAGCAAAGACCATTTAGAACATAGGCTCCAAGCGGATAGATAGTCCGCAGCCAACAGTCGTGTTGCAGTGAAGTCGTAGAGACAGAGAGCGGTTTCTGAGCTAGAGATGACACAGTATCAAGCATGAATCGCAGCAGGTGGTTGTGGGATGGTGGGAATCAATTCGGAGTCAGAGAGCTTGGGCAGGTAAAGGGTAGTGCGAAGTGCAAATGGTCATTCGTCATTCGTCATTCGTGAGTAGCCAATCACCAACTACCAAACTATAACGGCAAGGTTTGGCTTAGAACTGTATCCAGAGGACGTGTGATTGGAGAATTCATGCTATCGGACATTTGATCTGTTCAGCTTGCCTGCCTTAGGATAAACGGATTATGTGGGAGCGATCGCTCCCTCTAAAGAGAGGAATTCACGCAATCATTGGGGTGTAATCAGCATGGACTTGCTAGAGTACGAGGCAAAGGAACTGTTTCGAGAAATGGGCATCCCAGTTTTGCCCTCTCAGCGCCTTGACCACCCCAAGGATCTCAAAGGGTTGACGATTCCCTATCCAGTCGTGCTAAAGTCTCAGGTTCACATGGGGGGTCGGGGTCAGGTTGGTGGGGTTAAGTGTGTGGAAAACACAATTGATGCGATCGCGACCGCACAAACCATTTTCAACCTGCCGGTCATGGGCGAATATCCCAAAGTGCTGCTGGCAGAAGCCAAATACAACGCCGATCGCGAATTTTATCTCGCTGTCACTCTCAATCGTTCGGTTCGTCGCCCTATTCTGTTGGGGTCGCAACAGGGCGGGTTAGAGGTACAGAAGTCGCTCCACAAAATTCAGCATGTGATTGTTGAGCAGCAGTTCTCCCCCTACTATGCTCGTCGTTTAGCGCTGAAGATGGGCTTACAGGGCGCGTTGATTGGAGCAGTCAGCGCTGTGATTGAGAAGATGTATCAGCTCTTCGTGCAGAATGACTTAGACCTGGTCGAAATTAATCCGTTGGGTGTTAGTGCTGGCGGCGACGTGATGGCATTGGATGGCAAAGTGAGCGTCAATGATGATGCCTTAGCCCGTCATCCTCAGCTAGTGTCTCGAATGACCAAACTAGACAATCAGCCGCTCGAAGGAGAACCGAGCGCTGTGGTTGAAATCGATCCCGAAGGTCAGATTGGCATTGTCTGTAATGGAGCCGGGCTGACAATGGCAACGATGGATCTTGTTTACCAGGCAGGCGGAAAGGCAGGTAGCTTTCTAAATATTGATGGAGAAACCCGCTGGGACTCTTCGCCAACACTTCTAAAACAACGGCTGGAACAGGGATTAGAACAGATGATTCAATCTCAGCGAATCCGGGTTGTGCTGGTCAACTTGATCAGCAACTTAGTTTCCTGTGACGAAGTCGCCGAGGTGATTGCAGGCTTTCTAAACCGGAGAGTGCCGACCCTGCACACATTGAGTGATATTCGACCCGATACACTCATTGCTCAAGCGACCAAGACTCCCTGGTTGGTTGTCCGGTTAGTGGGTAGTCGCTGCGATCGCGCCAGAGAGTACTTGGCAACTGCTCAAATGCCACTGGTTGAAAGCCTCGACGAAGCTGTGAATTTGGTTGTGTCGCGCGTCCAATAGTGTGACTGGAATTGCAGCAATTTTTGCCGATTTTCGTCATCCTAATTGAATACCTTGTTCATCATAAGTAAGTGACTCTGTTTAATTTTTTGAAGATACCGTAGGTTGGATTTCATCCTTCAACCCAGCGCTTGCATGGGTTACGCTACCGCTAACCCATCCTACAAAGAAGTAGGGCTGGTTGCCTGTCGGCCTCGATATTGACGTTGTTTCGTGCATCACTTGTGCCTCTCCAAGCATTATGAATTTTACAGTGAACAGCAAAGTACTAATACAGGGAATCACTGAGCCGTTAAGTTCGGTCTATACCCCATTAATGAACGCCTATGGAACGAACATTGTCGCGGGGGTTAGCCCAGGGAGTGGGGGTCGAGTGCTGTATGGAATTCCAATCTTCGATCTGGTGGAAGCTGCCGTATCGGTATTGGGTGAAATTGATACAACGATCATTTGTGCCTCCCTATGCGGCGTTAGATGCGGGGTTGGAAGCGATCGCGGCGGGTGTGCGACAAATTGTGCTGATTACAGAAGGAATGCCGCCCCTGGACATGGTTTGCCTGTTGAGAAAAGCAGAAACGACTGAAACTCTGGTAGTCGGTCCCAACACTCCCGGCATTATTGTCCCAGGTCAGTTATTATTGGGGATTCATCCGACCGAGTTCTATACACCGGGTTCGGTCGGGCTAATTAGCCGCAGCGGTACTCTCACCTATGAAATTGCCCGTGAACTAACGCTGGCAGGATTGGGGCAATCGTTAGGGGTTTGCATCGGCGGAGATACGATCGTCGGTTCGTCCTTTCCACAATGGCTGGAGATTTTAGATGAAGATGAAGCTACTGAAGTGATTGTTCTGGTTGGGGAGATCGGCGGGGACAGCGAAGAGGCAGCGGCACACTACATTGCCGAGGCGATCGATAAACCAGTTGTTGCCTATGTCGCCGGTCATACCGCTCCCAAAGGTAGACGTATGGGTCACGCCGGAGCTATCATAGCGTCTCATATCTCTGAACTTGGAACCGAGATTGGTACAGCAGCCAGTAAAATTACGGCATTTGAGCGGGCCAGAATTCCGGTAGCTAATTATCCCTCCCAAATTCCAACCCTCGTAAAGAAAGCATTACGGCTGCTTACTAAGCGATCGAGTTCTTAGCAACAATTCAAAATTCAAAATTGGGAAACCCCGGCTAGCAAACATTTTTAATTTTTAACCTTTAATTTTTAATTGCTTCTACATGGGTTTTACTAAATTTTCTAGATTGCTAGCGACAGTGTATAGATTTGGCAAAGCCATCTCAGTAGAAGCGCATAGTTCCGTAGCGGCAACTTAGGATGTAGGCACAAACAGGGACTGAACTACCTTCAGCCATAATTACGGCTCTACTGCAGGGTAATTGCGTGAATAGTTGTATTTCTCACGATTTAACTCAAAAAGCTCCAGAGGTTATCGCACCTTTTCAGCGGCTGTTGGCAGTTGGGGAAACTAAGCGCAGTGGACTTATCCTTTGTAAAGTTCACTATGCAGAATTTGCCGGACCTGGTGCGGTGATTGGCTGTCCAGTTGAACCAACCTATTCATCGGTGATTGCGATCGGGTCTCCTGAAATTTTTGAGGTCGTTACCCACGAACAACGCCAAAAGGCCTACAGTCGAAGAATTCAGTGGGTTCGTTGGTTACACAAGATTGTGGCTCAACCTGACCCAATTCAGCGGGCAGAGAAACTATTTGCAGGCTTTGAGGAGTTTTTTGGCGGTGAGGTTTTGGCAGATATTCCCGACACTGTGCTGGCGTTGCTGGCGGGGGTGTTACCACAAACGATCGCCTCGTTGCGATCGCACACTCCGCACCTGAAAGCGGCTGGCAATTTCACCTGGCACCTGCATCCTGAGCAATTCCACACTCATGTCAACGCCCTAGACTGGCGTGCTCTGCAACCCTCTGTCAGCAAACCAACCCCGGCAGCCCGTGCAAATCCTCCAGAGCCAATGAGCACGTTACCTTACTCCGCGTAATAGTCATTAAGGATGATTCAGATTTGCAACCCGCCCACCTCCCTGATAGAATGCCAGTCTTAATCATCAAACCTACGAGTAGCGTCTTTGGGGTTTTTTGGAGACTACATCCAGTGTTATCGAACCAGCGATCGACCCTTTGACTAAGTCAGGACTTACGTAAACCTCGAAGGTTTAACCAAAAATCAAGCGTCGCGACGAACAATAGTGACTTAAACCTCTGAGGTTTTAGTCAAAGCTTCATTGGTCAGTTTTGGTAGTGCGTAGTCGCAGCAAAATAAGGTGCCTGCAATGATGCAAATCGGAACCATCACCAGGTTGAGCAGCGGGATGCTGACCAGCCACAGGCAAATCAAGCCAAAGGTGACGCTAGCGGGCAGGGTACGCCAAACTAGCCCTAGCTTGCTGCGAAACGGAAGTCGTCGCCGCTCTAACGGGGGATCGAGAAAGTCCAAAAACACCAGTGTGGCGGCCAACGTGATGCCACCGATGCTGGCAATCAGATTGCCAAGGGGTGGGAAAAAGTTGAGCAGCAGCAGCGGCAGTCCAAACCCAACCAGCAACAACAGCTTTTTGAGCTGAAAGGCGATCGCTCTGCCAATATCACGCAAAGCCCGGTTGAAGCTAATCTGCCCAGTGGATGGGAGCTGTCCCATCCGGTAGCGCTCCACCTGTTCTGCCAAACTGCCATACCAGGGGGCACCCAAAATGGCTCCAAACTGCACCAGCAATAATCCCAGACTGATCAACAGCGCGATCGCCAACAGCCAGCGCAACAGATCATCCACGAGGGTCGCCCCGGTGGGTAACCAGCCCAGCACTCGATTCAGCCAGGTTGGTAAACCCGCCACCCATTGCTCTACCCCACCGGACAAACCACTGCTCCAGTGATTAATCACCTCCCACCCCGGCAGCAGTAGACCGCAATAGAGGGCAATTCCTAAGCCAACATTGACCAGAATCGGAATCACGGCGCTGCGCAGCAATTGAGGCGATCGCAGGAGCAGAATCAGCGCTCGAAATGGATACGTAGCACCTGCCAGAAAATCACCCGGTGCTCGAATTACTCGTTGAATTGCCCCAAAACCTGACTTTTGTGTCATAGCGATAGAAACCTGACAAATGTGTAGTGCTGGACGACGGTTAGCAGACTCTAGCCGGATGCTCTGGCAAAAAAGGAGGCGCAAGAAACGAACGGAGCGTCAAACCAAACAAATTGGTACTATTTCTGGGGACACATAGCAAGATCAGAAAATACTTCTTAATATGTTAATTAAGCCTTGTCCACGCCCAGCCCTGGAGTTTTTCTTAAGGGAAAGCTACAGATTCGGAGCTGGGCACGGTTTATTTACTGCTTCATTCTTTTTTGTCAGTTGGCTGTTTCTGAAGCCAACGATGCCACTCGATTAAGGCGATCGCAGGGAATGAACTTACGCATTTTGACCAAAACCTCGGGGTTTTCAGCAACGATGCTGGTCATGATGGTTGATTCTTGGTTAAAAACTCCGAGGTTTGCGTAAGTCCTGTCCACGTCGCTAAGGGCTTTTGTGAAAAAATTGCTGCAGAATTTCTTGAGGCGGACGATCCCAGGTATCGACATGGCGATCAATCAGCTCGTTGGAGTTGAGCGTGTAGATGGAATAGCCGTTGAAAAAGAGTTTTGCATTCCAGGGCACCCGTAAGCAACCACGCACTGTCCAGTCTGCCCGAATAGTGTTTTCGCTGGCTTGATGCACATCGTGTAGATCGAAGAAAATCTCGGTGAAGAAGAGACGACCGTGGAAGCGCAACGTCCAAAAGATAATTCGGTAGTTGAGCTTGCCTTTGAACTGGTTGACCGGGTCTTTGAAAAAGATGTCTTGGCTATAAATGTCATAGGAAATGTCGTTCTGAAATAAGGTAGGCAGGTCGTGTTTCAGAACGTTGATGGTCTGCTCAATCTTCGCAGCGTCTAGCATAGGAAACGGGAGAGGAGTACACCTTATACCGATTTTAGATTTTAGATTGAGGATTTTAGATTGAGAAAGTACCTGTATTGCAGCACTTTTAGCTTAACCAGTTGCAAGTAGATAGCCCTAATTATTTGTAGGATGGGTTAGCGGTAGCGTAACCCATGCGGGCTTAGGTTTTCTGCGTCAACCCAACCTTGTATCTTCAATTTAAATAAAGCCACTTACTTAGCAGACAAAAAACGAGATGGTGTTACATCTAACACTTCATTAACATGAGAATTCTGGAAGCCAACCAGCTTAACAAGACGTTTCGAGAGAAGGGAAAAGATATTGCGGCGGTACGTGGTGTTTCCCTAAGTGTTTCAGCCGGTGAAATCCTGGCCTTTCTGGGTCCGAATGGAGCGGGTAAAACCACCACGATTAAGATGATTGCTGGATTGATTCGGCCAGATCACGGTGGGGTGCGGATTTGCGATCGCGACCCGCATCGTCAACCAGAGGCACTGCGACTGTTGGGCGCAGTACTGGAAGGCAACCGAAATGTTTACTGGCGGCTTACCCCAGAGGAGAACCTGGAGTATTTCGGCATTTTGAGAGGGATGAACCCGCGATCGGCACGGCAGCGAACCCAGGAATTGTTAGAGCGGTTTAATCTCATGCATAAGCGGCGAGCGCTCGTTCAGTCTCTGTCGCGAGGGATGCAGCAGAAACTCGCGATCGCCGTTGCCCTGATACACCAACCGCCGCTGCTGTTAATGGATGAACCCACCTTGGGATTGGACGTGGAAGCGACCGAAGACGTGAAGCGCCTGATTCGCGAGATTGTTCGAGAAGGCTGTGCAATTTTGTTGACCACCCACCAGCTCGCGATCGCTGAAGAACTCTCTGACCGGGTTGCGATTATCAACAACGGCGAGATTGTGGTGGAAGAACCCACCAGTGAGCTAATCCGCCAATTTTCTGGCAGTGCCTACCTGATTGAAACCGAGAGCGCGATCGACCCAGAGCGAATCAGCAAACTCGCAGCCTTAGGAGTTAGCATGCAATGCGATCGCACACTCCATATTTCAGACCCGAAAACGGTGTACCAGGTACTGGAGATCCTCAACCCGCTCCCCTTACTGCAAGTGCGGAAAGACCAGGCGAATTTGACCGACGTGTTTTGAAACTGGTGCGAGGAGAAGAATGAGGGAGTGGGAAGATGAAGGGATGAGGGGATGAGGGGATGGAGGGATGGGGAGACGCGGAGACGCGGAGAGTCTTCAATCTACAATCTGCAATCTACAATCCAATGACCCACATGCTAAGACTCTTTTGGGCAGAATTTAAGCGGCAGTGGATTCAGCTGCGCCGGTATGCGACGGAAGCGATCGCGGGTATCGTCGGCATCACAATCGCGTTTTACGGACTGTTTTTAACGACTCGCTATGTGGCAGGGCCGAATGTTCAGTTTGGGGAACGGCTAGATGCGATCGTGGTTGGGTATGTGCTCTGGTCACTGGCAACGTTCATTATTAGCGATATTGCCGGAGGGCTGCAGCAGGAAGCATTCACAGGCACGCTGGAACAGGTTTTTCTGTCTCCGTTTGGTGCGCCGCAGGTATTTTTGATTCGCGCGTTTGCGGATCTGGCACTTCAGCTTGTCCAGAATCTGGGCATTTTGATCATTCTGATTCTCCTGACTGGGAGTCAGCTTGCCTTTCCACCCTTGCTGTTGCTGCCAATGGTTACTGTGCTGCTGGGTGCCTACGGATTGGCGATGGCAGTGGGTTCACTGGCGCTGTTACTGAAACGAGTCCAGCAATTGCTTGGCTTTCTGCCGTTTGGGCTGTTTTTCGTGCTGCTGGTGCCGACGGAGAGTTGGCAGACCCGCTAAAATTCTTGAGCTGGCTGCTGCCCATGACACCCGGAGCCGGACTGCTGCGCGAACTGATGGCACGCGGACAAGACCTGAACTGGGGACAGTTCGCGATCGCCCTAATTAACGGTATTGTCTACTTCGCGATCGGGTTTTTCCTGTTCCACAAAGCAGAACAACTCGCCAAACGACGCGGACGCATTGGCGGGTATTGAGGAATGAGAATTTAATAAAACCACAACCTTCTGTAGGGGCGGGTTTTGTCAATCACCTTTAGCTTAAGCGTTCAATTATCTGCTAAACCCGCCCCTACGCCAATGAACGTTTGCACGCCATTGAATCCACGTTCCTTCGTCATTCGTCCTTCGTCATTCCTTTCCACTCAATCTCTCCCGACACGCCGGCCAATCCTTGACGAGCAACCTGAACCCCTTTAGCGCTGGCGATGCCTTTTTCAGAGACTTCCATGACGGTCACCAATTGTGCCAGGGCGTATTCCAGTTGGGCACCCGCATCCAGTGCGACCCATCCGTCGGGGGTCAACTGACGAAACTCGAAGTGCAGGTGTGGCCCGGTGGAATTGCCGGTACTGCCAACTCGCCCAATCACGGCTCCCTGCTTGACCACCTCACCCGACTTGACAAAGATCTCGGACAGGTGACCGTAGAGCGTTTGTTGGCTGCCCTGGTTGTGATCCAAGGTAACGGTGAGACCATAGCCGCCCAGAAAGTCAGCGATCGCGACTCGACCGGCATAAGCCGCCAGCACAGGCGTTCCCAGAGGTGCGCCGATATCGGTTCCGGTATGGAACCGGGCAGTACCCAAAATGGGATGCATCCGCCAACCAAACAGGGAGGTAATCGGGGCTGGGATTGAGAGCGGAAAGAGCAGCCGAATATTTCCATTCCCCAGTTGTGCAGGTGGGCGCAAGGTACGACGATAAAAATCCCGCAGAGACGGTGTCGTTCCAACTCCCAAGCCTAAGCTGTTCACGCTCAGTGATCCAACCTGAGGAGCAGCCACATCTGGCAATTGACTTCGGCTAAACTCTGGTGTTGCAGGTAAATCAGCACTGCGATAGGTTGCTCCGGTATCATAGTTCACGGAATCAATGTAAGGTTCATTGAAATCAGCCGCAGACCCAGATGGAACCGCGGAATCAATACTGGGGGTGGACAACTCGGGTGCAGATACGGGAGCGTCTAGCGGAGCAGCCGGTGCGATCGGATCCGCCTCCGGCACGGGCACAGATTCAACTGGAGCGGTATCCAGGGGATCCGCATCAGGGGTCTGGGCCTGCAAGGGGTTGCTGAGTATACCCATCACACTAACCAGACCGACTCCCGAAGCCAGCAGGGTTGTTGTCAACCGGTGCGATCGCAGGCGCAGCGGCAACCCGAACGAAAACGTATTCATGACTTGAGTCCACCGATTCATGATTGAGTCCTCGTATCTAAGTGTAAAACCGAACAGGTTAACAACAATTGGCTCAGAACAAACTGATTAAGGCGCAGGCGTCGCTTCAGGGGACGGAGTTGGGGTGGGTGCAGGTGCTTCAGGAGAGGGGATTGCTTCGGGAGATGGAGATGCTTCAGGGGATGGAGTTGGGGCGGGCAGAGGCGTT
>JAAUSG010000365.1 GCA_012034055.1 Leptolyngbyaceae cyanobacterium RU_5_1
TCATCTGGCTTTTGTCGGACTCCTTGTACAAGATTTTTGCAATTGCTTGCACATGCTCGTTCAACGCTTGTTGGTCTTCAGGGGTCATCTCTATTGCCTCAACACTGGTTACATGCTTCTAGTTTGAATTTTCTCCTTAGAAGGTGACACGCTCCCTTGGGGATTGAAGACCGCATCCTGGTCACTCTGGAGTACTGGCGAGAGTATCGCACCTACTTCCACATCGGCAGCAGTTGGGGGGTGAGCGAATCGACGGTTTGCCGGATTGTGCATTGGGTCGAAGATACGTTAATGCGATCGCGCCAGTTTCGTTTGCCTGGGAAGAAGCAGTTGGTGCGCGGGTTTGGCAAGCCCAAGGTAGTGGTAGTCGATGTCACCGAAACGCCGATTGAGCGTCCTAAGCGCCGTCAACGCCAGTACTACTCCGGCAAGAAGAAGCGGCATACGCTCAAGTGTCAACTGTTGATTGAGCAAGCCACGGGGCGAATTATCTGTACTTTTTTCGGCAAGGGACGACGGCATGATTTCAAGCTCTTTCAAGCCTCTGGGGTTCGCTTTCATCCTCAAACCGAAAGCCTACAAGACAAGGGTTATCAGGGTCTCCAACGCATGCACGCCAACTGTCGGTTGCCCATCAAAAAGCCTAGAGGCGGAAAGCTTTCTGCGGACGACAAAGCCTACAACCGAGAATTGGCGCGTGAACGAGTGGTGATTGAGCACATCAACCGCTGCTTGAAAATCTTCAGAATCTTGGCAGAACGCTATCGCAATCGTCGCAGACGCTTTGGCTTACGCTGCAATCTCATTGCAGCTCTGTACAACTTTGAGCGCTCTCAGTCCGCTTAATCCGATTAATGTGCAAGAGGTCTATTGACTTATGAACATGCCTCGTTGCACATCAAACTCAACGCTGGTGTAAGGTTTGATGGTATCGAATCGAGCCTGAATGTGAGCAATCTGTTGCTGAATATCGGTTGCGATCGAGCCAAGGACAGCATAGTTGAGAGAGTCTTGTTGAGTAGGAGGTTTTCCTGGTTCATACCCTTTTCGGCTTTTCTCGCTAATCAGGGAGCGGAGCTTGTTTTGAGCGGCTGAAACAGTTCCGCACTCATAAACGTGAACACTGGGCTTTTTACATCCGATCCGTCCGTACTCCACGTAAATGTATCCCTCTGATGCAATCCAAGCCGCCCAGAATTTGTAGTGGTTTTCACCTTCGTCGGCACAGCGTAAATAAACGGTTTCAATTGGATCGATCGGTTTTGGGAGAGTCGGTTTTGATTTAGCCATGACTGGTTGAAGATTAAACGAACTGAGGAGGCAATCAACCCACCTCCTCAGTGGATGGATTAGTTGTCGTCAGGGGTTTCGAGACTGTTGGTATCCCAGACAACTTCGCATCGCCTGTTACAGCGCTGTGTTGCTGAAGGGCATCGGGGTCAACGAATGCCGCGTGTCCTGCGGCTGCCCATTCTCGAAGCTGCTTGAGACGCGGTGGGTTATTGCGGAACTGAGCAGGAGTCCGGTCAATTTCGGCATAGAATTCTTCCAATGACACCTGCCCTGGTCGCCCCTGAGCGTAAGCATTGGTGGCACAGGCAGTTACGATTAGCTGAATCTCGTCACCACTAAAGTCAGCCGATCGCCGGGAGAGCAGTTCCAATCGGGCTTCATCAAAGGGTTGCAGACGACGCTTTTGCATCTGAACTCTGAAGATGTCCTTGCGGGCGGCGGTGCTGGGCAAATCGATGTAAAACCGTTGGGTGAATCGTCGTAGGAGTTCGGGTTTGAATCCCCAAGGTTCGTTCGCGGTTGCCGCGACAAACACCTGGCTGTCGTGATTCTGGAACCATTGGATGAAGTAGCCAAACATGCGTCTGCCAGTATCGCCATCCCCCGAGCCAGACGGCAGCATTTTGTCGATCTCGTCGATAAACAAGATGCAGGGTGACATCGATTCTGCGGCGGCAATCGTGTCTCGCAGATTCTTTTCAGAGGCTCCTAACTCCTTCTGCATCAGCTTGGACGTGTCTAGCAGGATGACAGGGAGTCCCCATACCTTGGCAACACACCGCACCGCTAACGTTTTGCCTGTACCTGCTTCACCGACTAAAAGGGCACCGCGAGGGAAATCAAGATTCCACTCTTCTTTGGCGCTGGGCTCAAGCAAACTGAGCTGCGTTCTTGCCCATTCTTCCAGGATTGGCATTCCCTGAACTGGAACGTCCGGGGGTTGGGCGTACTCAATTCCGCGAGCGGCAAACTGGCGCTTCTTGCGCTCCAGAATTTTGGGGATGAGGTCAGCATCAATCTTGCCGTGCTGAATGGCTGCCAGTTGAATTGCATCATCCATGCCTTCGGGAGTCATTCCCCGCAGGGCACGAACCAGTTTCTTCGTATCGTCTTCAGAAAGCTGATTTCTCAACTTCCTGGAGCCTGCACTTTTCAGTAGAGCCGCGATTCGTCGTTCTAGAATATCGTGGGTTTCGGACTCTGAGGGGAGGGGGTTTTCTGTTTCTTCAACCAGGTCTCGAAATTGGGTTGGCAGCTTGATATTCTCATGGAATAGGATCATGCGATGACGCGATCGCTTAAGTGCTTTGCAGGTGTTGATGAACGCCCGTTCAATTCCCGTGTCTGTATTGCGTTCTGCGATAAACGGGTAGAGGTCTTGAAATAGAAACAGGGTCGGAGTTGGAGGGGTGCGATCCGTGATGAATTTTTGGCACTGCTCGGTGACAAATCTCAAGACGCTGAGAACCGGATGTCCCTTGATTTCAAACGTAGACCCTTCGCTGCGGACGAACGCTAAGAGTGCTTATCTAACAGCTTTTGAAACAAACTGTCAGATGCCCAGAAGGATGTATTTTGAAGACTCTGGACAGCAGCAGCTAGATCGATGAGTTTCATGGTTGCGGCTTGATCCAGAATTCCGAGGGTTCCCGTGATCACAAGTCCTCTTTCGGTGGCAGCGCGACGTGCTTTCATGTCATCTAGCAGGATCAAATCTGCCTTGAGTTCTTGGGCTAACAGAATGGCTTCGCGCTCTCCAGGGTCGAGTAAATCGGCGATCGCATCCGAAGGTTGGCTGACAGGCTGAACTGTGAGCCAATTGGGAGGAGTTGCTATCCAAGCTTGAACAGGTGCAGGAGCAGAAGCATCGGACAACTCGCTGTAGACTGCTTGGGGAATGATGATTTTGCTGGAACAACTCAGAAGACGGTTATGGAAACCATCGTTCAACACGCCCAAGGGCTAGTGTATAGCCTCTTATGCCTGATGCCCAGTGTGTATCAAAAAGCCAGTCTCAAAGCCCTATTGGGACTGTTTTTGGAGGCTCAGGGTCATGCCTTACCAGAACACACCCACCTCAAGTCACCCAGTTCGTTAAGTCGAATTCTCAACCACTATCGCTGGTCAACT
>JAAUSG010000366.1 GCA_012034055.1 Leptolyngbyaceae cyanobacterium RU_5_1
GGGGTTGAGCCGACATACGGACAAAAAAGTGCAAGATGAGCTGGAAAGCCTGAGCTAGATTGAGTTTTCAAGGATCTATTGCGGCGAGGTTTAGAATCAGAATGATTGCGGTGCAAAGCAATTAGTCAAGACTGTGAGACTGCGCTACTTCCCTTACAGCTCATAGGTTATGTCTTGTTCGAGAGTGAGATGATCTGACTTTCCGTCTGACGACTTTGGGGCATTTTGGCATACTACAAACCTGCAATTGAGTTCAATTCTAGTCCAGTGCCTTTTTGAGACTATCGATCTCACTTTAGGACAAAACCGTGTGACGGCAACGATTTGGCAAAAGCGACGAACCAGGATTTATCCTCACAGGATTCCATTGCTCGCTGGCTGCCAAATATGACAACCCTAGAACGGACTGCCTATCCTACGTTCAAAATCGCCCCAACGCCCAAAGAACTTGCTGAACAATATACTCCGACTGCATCTGAGGTTGCATTTGCTCAAGCTCAAACTCGCAGCAAAAGTGGACAGCTGAGTGTATTAGTCATGCTAAAAGCGTTTCAACGGCTGGGCTATTTCCCAGCATTGAGCGATCTCCCATCGATTCTTATTCAGCATCTGCGTGCCTGCTTAAACCTGCGCGACCACATTGCAGCGCAGCCCTCACTGCGCTCACTGCGCCACTACCAAGTCGCCATTCGGCGCTATCTGGAGATCAAACCCTATGACCAGAACGCGCAAGTCTACCTGAGAGATTACGTTGCCACAGCAGCGCTCACCAAAGATCACCCCGCCGATTTGATTAATGTGGCGGTTGAATTGCTGGTCAAGGAGCGATACGAACTGCCAGCCTTCAGCACACTGGATCACCTTGTGAGCAACATCCGCTCAACTACGAACAATCGTCTGTTTCAGACGATCTCAGATGGTCTATCAACGGCTGAACAAACTTATTTGGATCAACTGTTGTTGAGTGAAACGCCAGAAACCCAAGCATCACTCAATCTGCTCAAATCGACTCCCAAAAGTGCAACGTTTGCTCACCTGACACAATTACAAACGAAGTTCAACCAGCTAATGACCTTCGGTGATGCAAACCGCTTACTACAAGAACTGCCCAGCACAAAACGACAGTCTTTTGCAGCCCAAGCCAAAGCGCTTGATAGCGCTGAGTTACGTCAGCATCAACCTCAAAAGCGTCGAACACTCCTCCTGTGTCTGCTCTATCAAGCCCAAGTCCAAACCCGTGATCACCTGGTGGAGATGTTTCTCAAGCGGATGCAGCGGATTAAGCAACAGGCAAAAGCCCGACTGGTGGAATTGCGCGAGTCACACCTGAGCCAAACCCAAACCCTATTGGAACAGTATGCCAAGGTACTGACGGTTGCCGTGGCACCGCAAAGCGCAACGACATTGGGTGAGCAGGTGCAAGCCGTCCTAGAGCATCATGGCGGTGCGAAACAACTACTTCAACAATGTGAGGAGATCGCCAACTACAACAGTGACAACTACCGACCGCTGTTGTGGCGCTTCTATCGACATTACCGGAAGCAGTTGTTCCAATTGGTGCGTTCGCTGGACATTCGTTCCACCAGCCAGGACCAGTCTCTAGTTGAGGCTGTGCAATTTATCCTGGGTCAGGAACATCGCCGCAGCCAGTGGTTGCCTGCTGTGCTAGATCTTTCCTTTATCAGCAATCTCTGGCGACAATTAGTTGTCGATGAGGTCGGAGCATCCCAACGCTTGGCGCGGCAACCGTTAGAAGTATGCATCTTCACCTATCTGGCACTGGACTTAAAAACGGGTGATGCTTGTGTCATCGGTTCGGAAAGCTATGCTGATTTCCGCGAACAACTGCTCTCGTGGCACGAATGTGAACCGCAACTCGCGCAGTACTGTGCTGAACTCAGCTTGCCCTCAAAAGCGCACCAGTTTGTGGCAGCATTGCGAACTCAATTAACTCAGACCGCGCAGCAGGTTGATCAGGCTTGCCAAGCCTCGGAACAGTTCAACCTCTCATCCCAAGGTGTCCCCGTCTTACAACGGATCAAAGCACTACCTAAACCCCCCGGAGCGGACACACTGGAAGCGGCAATCTGGGAGAAGTTGCCGGAGCGGAGCATCCTGGATATTCTCTGCAACACCGAACACTGGCTGCATTGGACCCGTCACTTTGGTCCCGCTTCTGGGTCTGAACCGAAGCTGGAACAGCCGATGGAGCGCTACATTCTCACCACGTTTGGGTATGGCTGTAATCTCGGTCCCAATCAAACCGCACGACACACGCGAGGCTTAGTCACGTCCCATATGCTGTCTTACACGAATCGGCGGCATGTGGATGTAGCTAAACTTGAAGCGGCAATCCGCGATCTGATTGGTGCTTACAATCAGCTCAATTTGCCGAAGGTCTGGGGCACAGGGAAAACGGCTGCGGCTGACGGCAGTAAGTTTACGATTTACGAGAACAACCTGATATCGGAGTATCACATCCGCTATGGCGGTTATGGGGGAATTGCCTATCACCACGTCTCGGACATGTACATTGCTCTGTTCACCCACTTCATCACTTGTGGCGTGTGGGAAGCTGTTTATATTCTCGATGGGCTGCTCAAAAATACTTCCGAGATTCAGCCTGATATCCTCCATGCCGATACTCAAGGGCAATCCACTCCCGTGTTTGGGCTTTCCTATTTGTTGGGCATCAAGTTAATGCCTCGGATTCGTAATTGGCAGGACTTGACGTTCCTCAAGCCCACTCAGGATGAGCTTTATCCCTATCTCGAACCGCTGTTCAAAGGCACGGCTGATTGGGCGCTGATTGAAACGCACTGGCAAGACATGATCCGGGTCGCGTTATCCATCCGGGCAGGCAAGGTATTACCTTCAACCTTGCTCCGTAAATTGGGCAGCTACAGTCGGAGGAATCGTCTATACCAAGCGTTTCAAGCTTTAGGGTTGGTGATCCGCACGCTCTTTCTACTGCGCTATATTTCCGATGCGGGTTTACGCCGTCAGATCACGGCTTGTACCAATATTGTCGAGGACTATAACCGGTTTGTGGACTGGCTCTTCTTTGGCAAGCAAGGGGTGATCACAGACAACGACCCGCAGGAGCAGGAGAAACGACTGAAATATCTGGACCTGGTTGCCAATGCGGTGATCCTGCAAAATACAGTGGACATTTCATTAGCAATCCAAACGTTGAGTGCAGAGGGTATCAAGATAGACCGCGCAGCGCTCAAGACGGTGAGTCCTTACATCACCCGCCATCTCAAGCGTTATGGCGATTATGTAATTGATTTCAAGCAGATTCCTTTACCGTTGGAAGAGGCTATTCTCTTACCGATTCAATTGGATGAACAGCAATTGGAGTAGGGATTTCCAGCCCATCTTGCACTTTTTTGCCCGTATGTCGGCTCAACC
>JAAUSG010000115.1 GCA_012034055.1 Leptolyngbyaceae cyanobacterium RU_5_1
GCACTAAAAAGAACCCGACGATTTGAACAGTGTGTGGCGTTGGTGAGCCAAGTTGCCTATTTGGAAAGCCTGCAAACGCTGCTCAACCAGGCTTCAGACATCCTACAGCGTATTGCCGACCAGCCCGTTTCGGATGCGATCGCCCAGCAGATCAAAAAACTCGGCGATCTGGAGCTGGACGACCGGGAAGCCCGCAAAGCCATCCTCTATTTCCACGAATCTAAATTGGCAACAGCCTTTAACGAGGTGCTGAGTGCTCGCTTACAGCAAGCTGGTTTGACGGCAAGCGACGCTCAAAACCTGTGCGATCGCGTTGCCCGCAAAACCGATGAGTTCATGATTCCAGCTTTGGCACAGGCAGGCGACTCGGTAAAACGATTGGTGGAGTGGTATCAACTCGGTGGTCGAGATGCCCTGGAGAAATACCTCAGCCTGGACGAATATCTGCGGGATTACATTTCGCCAGATTCGACGGTGCCAGAACTGAAAGACCGTTGGCGAGTCTTCAATGAACCCTTCACCCTCTCAGAAATCTATGTTCCACTTGCTGCCCAGCCTATTGACCGCAATGGTAAATCTACCAACCAGCGACCAATTGACCTAGAAACCTGGGCAAAGGAATTGCTCAACAATCCAGAGAAAAAAGGCCGGGTGCTATTTATTCAGGGTGGCCCCGGACGTGGTAAAAGTGCGTTTTGTCGGATGTTTGCCGAGTGGGTGCGTCAGCACGAGCATCCCCGCTGGACACCCATTTTGATCCGTCTGCGGGACGTGCGTAATTTGGAGAAAGACTTTGAAGAAACCCTGCGCAAAGCCGTGGATCGCGACTTTGCCCGCAGTGACGATGGCTGGCTCACTGATCGCAACACCCGTTTTCTGTTCCTGCTGGATGGCTTCGATGAGCTATTGATGGAAGGCAGAACCAGTGGTGGATTGGAAGATTTTTTGGATCAGGTCGCCAAGTTCCAGCGCAGTTGTCAAGACAATCCAGAGAAAGGGCACCGCGTTTTAATCACAGGTAGAACTCTCTCCCTACATAGTATTGAACGGCGGATGCCAGATAATCTGGAGCGAGTTGAAATTTTGCTAATGAATACCGCTCTACAAGAGCAATGGCTGACCAATTGGGAGCAATTAACTGCAACAGAGACAAGAGTTGCATTTCAACAGTTTTTGCAGGATCAACGCTGTCCAGAACGAATTCGGGGAACAGATGATGAACCGGGTTTAGCACAGGAACCGTTACTCCTTTACCTGTTAGCAGCTATACATCGAGATGGTGAACTGACACTGGAGATGTTTGAGGACACCGAAGAGGTGGCAGCCAAAATTTCGATCTATGAACGTTCAATCGATTGGGTACTCACCAAGCAGCGTCCCGACTGGCTGAACCGAGACATCACTGAACTCGATACTGAAAGTTTGCGTTGCATTCTGGCAGAAGCCGGACTCTGTGTAGTGCAGTCGGGGGGTGAGTGTGCCTCCTTAGCCATGATTGAAGACCGATTGCAGGGGAACAACAACGCCAAGTCTTTGCTGGAGGAAGCTCGTACCCGTATCAAGGATAATCCACTCCGCAACGCCTTAGCTGCGTTTTATCTGCAACCCAGTAGCAGCAGCGACGGTTCCGTAGAATTTATTCACAAAAGCTTTGGTGAATTTCTGTTTGCTGAACGGCTGAAACAAGCATTGGAGGATTGGTCGAAACCGGGAGATCGCCGGCGCGAATTTTACATCTCTACCGAAGAAATGGACTGGGAAATCTATGACTTGCTTGGCTACGACAGACTCACACCTGAAATCGTAGAGTATCTGATGAGTCTATTAAATAAGACTTCAGAGATGGACATAGATAGTTGGATTCGTCTATTTCAACGCTTGGAAAAGTTTTATTCGCTTTGGTGCGAAGGAAAGTTTATCGATGCACCACCAGAAAATTTACCACAGCGAAAAATGCGTTTACTGAAAGAGCAAATCCCAAGGAATTTTGTTTTGGGATTACGACAAGTAGATGTATACGCGGGTTTAAATTCAATGATTCTATTAATGGAATTGAACTATTACGCACGGTATAGTAGCGAGTTGAAAAATAAAATTACGTTCTACCCATTTGGTCAACCAGATTCCGAAAATTTTGATCTAGAAAAGTTAACAAAGATCATAAATTATAGTCATAGTGTTGATGACAAACTGTTCTCATCAATAATGAGATATCATCTCGATGAGAGTAGCTTTTATTCATTTACAGACGAAAACAGATTTTCTACGGGAAGTATGGGATTCTTATCGGAGAACAGTAAGCTTGCGTATATATCGCTTTCAGCAACTATTTGGGGACGAGATTTGAGAAATTGGAGATGGCAAACAGCTATTGATAAGTCAGAAGATTCGGGTTACTACATCTATAGTAAAAATAATCAATGTGGGGAAGAAGATAACCCGATTATCCAACTAAACTTTCAAGTCAAAAGAGCTAAGTTTTTAGGAGAAGAGCCATCATAAATAACTAAGCGAAGAACCTCGCTTAGGATATCCAGGAGCAAAAAGAATTGGGAATTGGGAATTGAGAATGGAGGAGCAGAAGCAATCAGGTCTAGCCCCCACTTGCATCCCGAATTTCTGACAGCAGTGCCGCTTTCACCTCTGAATAGAAGTCGGTTCCCAAGGCTTCATCCAACCGCTTCAACGTTTCTCCTGGCACTGACTTCGTATCCTCACTCTCAATCCGATACAGATTCGCCACACTCATATCCGCCAGCACCGCAATTTGGGCGGGTGTTTTGCCACTCGCATCCCGCGCCTGTTTCAATCTGGTTCCCAGGTGAGGAATCTCAACCGTAAGCGTTACCTGCATCAGAACATCCGTCGTCATTGCCTTCTCCAGTTAGTCTAGTCGAGTAATGTTATTCTAGTGTCGCTTGACAAGTGACACGCAACAAGTATGATTCGATTAACGCGGAAATTCTCGGAACTTCTGAGAATTTCTCGTTTCCTCAACATTTCTGCAATGGAGGCACTATGACCACTGACACTGAGATCGATATGTCCATCAAGGAAATCAGCGATCGCACCCGGATGCACCCCAGAACCGTCAATCTGTGGCGGGCAGCCGCTGAACAACGACTTGGACACAAGCTTGGTTACAAATCCGGCAAGGTCTGGTACTTCCGCCCCGATGAGGTGAGAGAAATCCTCAAGTCGCGGGAGGAACCCCTGGAGAATTCGGGAAATTCTCGGAACTTCCGCGAAACCAACCATTTCTCGCAGCAAAACAACCAGGCGGAAGCCACCGTCCTAAACGGCATGGACGCGATCGTTGCCGCTGGTGATCAAAATGCGCTCACCGTGGATCGAACCTTGGGGCAGCGCTGGAACAACCTGCTCTGGTCTGCCGCTTTGCAGGAGATGCAAGTCGGCATGGTGCAGATGCAATCCCAATTTGAGGAAATGCACCACTCCGTCACCGTCAGCCTGAATCACCAACCCCAACTCCCCGGCAGTACCCTGCATCAGTCGCAACTGGAAGCGGGACAGGATGAATCTTAGCGTTGCCATGCGATCGCGGTTCAGCACAGATTCAGGTTCGCTGTGCAATCTGCCGCCCCAGCATTGCAATTCCTAAAACCCTATCCACGGTAATTCCTCATCGTAAATCAGGAGGCATCGATGCAAATTCCAAAACCCTTCGGGCTGAGACCTTCGACGATCGCTCAACCGAGCCATCTCAGGACAAAGCCAACCCCATTCACCGTAGAGCCGCGACTAATCGCAGCCGTAGCCCTATCCTTTGCGCCCGTTAGCTGCAATGTCCCATCTCTCAACTCAATTGCCGACTCAATCAGTCAGCAACCCGCCCAAGCCTCATCTCGCTATGGCGCAGTCCATCCACCACGCGGAACCGCCTACGCAGTAGACGGCAGCCTCACCACAACCGAACTAGACACCCTCCTCGGTCTCGACTTCTCCAACGGTCAGACCTACCACGCCATGAAAAACGCTCTCGGTTTCCCTGCTCACCGAGACGGCAACCGCGACTACTATCGAATGCCCAATCGCCGCTGGATCGTCGTCAACTACGGCACCCACGGCAAAGCAATTGGCTATCAAATCGGCGACGACAGACCTTAAAACCGGGGCAGATCCGACCAAAGAACACCCCGGTTTACCCCAGAACAATGAGGTACTAATCATGAAACAGCACTTTGACCTGAATCAACAAGCCCAAAAGGTGATGACCTACCTGCTCACCCTCGTCAACGGGCAACAACACATCCTGGTTCCCTGTGATGCCCACGGCTCCGTGATGGAGGAGACTGAAGAAGACTCCGAAATCCTGCGCGGACAGTTATGGGCTGGTGGAACCGTTGAAGTTCCCATCTCCCAGGTGTTCATGGTGGAGCAGCGCTATCGCGTCACCATCTTCACCGGGCAAACCAGCCGCACTGAAAAAGTGAGTGAAGCCAAGCTGGAACAGATCCTGGAAAAGAACACCAACAAGGAAACTGGCGAAGTGCAGCACATTCGAGAGATTAAGGACACCCAAAATTCTGAAAATCGCGTCAATCGCTACGCGAAAGAGTTCTAACCAGGCTTTGTTGTTGAACTAACGCCGGGGGAAAGTCCTCCAGAACTCCCGCTATGTAGGGTTCTAACTCCCCCATACCCCCTGAAGGGAATTGGTTCTGAGTTACAAGGACTGGGGTATAGCAGCTCAATCTGGTTATACCGAGGACTCCTGCACTCAACCATCAGTACCTTTTGGAGGGGGTTCGGGGGACGCAACCTGTTTTGCTTGTGAGAACACGAGACAAGCTTTGTCAGTTCTCACAAGCAAAAACCCTGAATTCGGGGGGTTTGGGGGGCTGCCACCCAAGCATTAATTGTTGCAATCACAGTTCTTGCCCCGATCGCCCCATAATCAGCGATCGCTTCATCGTAGAAACAATCAAGTGACTGGTAGCACCAAGCAGCAGCATTATCGGAAGTCAGAACAATATTATCGGAAGTCGGAACGTTTTTTGCCGGGTTGCCTCACTAAGATAGTGATTAAATTAGCTCAACCAATCCATGTCCCGACACCTAGAACGACTCTTGCAACTTGATGCACTGCTGCGGTCAAAGCAGCGACACACAGCAGATAGCTTGGCGAAGGAACTGGAGGTTAGCGAAAGAACCATTCGCAATGATGTGAACTTCTTACGCGATCGCTACGGTGCCCCTGTGGAATGCACTCGGCAAAAGGGCTATCACTATACCGACTTGGAATGGCGATTGCCAACAATCACCCTTAGCAAAGGTGAGCTGTTTGCGCTGACACTGGGAGCCAGAATGCTGGAAAGTTATGCAGGATCTCCCTATCGCGAAGACTTGCAATCCGCGATCGCTCGTTTGAGTGAACGCCTTCCAGAACAAACCTGGGTTGATTTACAGCAAGTGGCCGATGAGCGAATTTTGTTTCGCTCCGGAGCCGAAACCAATCTTGATGCTGCAACCTGGCACAAATTAGAAGATGCCTGTCGGCTGCAAAAATCGGTGCAGATGACATACTACACCGCCAGCAGCAACTCAATCAGCGATCGCAAACTTGATCCCTATCTTCTGCACATCTACCGGGGCACCAACCCCTATGTGATTGGGTTTTGCCATAAACGTCAGGAAGTGCGCTGGTTTCGTGTCGATCGCATTCAGCAGTTGGAGGTGTTAGCTGAGACCTTTGTCCAAGACCCCACCTTTGATGCCAAAGACCATCTAGAGATAATCTTTCAGCATGAAGTCGGGTCAGTCCCAGTTAACGTCGTCATCTGGTTTGATGTCCGCACAGCTCCCTATATTCGAGAGCGGCGCTGGCACCCAACCCAGACTTTGCAAGAACACGCGAATGGTTCCGTAACGCTTTGCATGACGGTCAGAGGACTGAATAACCTAAAGCGCTGGGTGCTGGGATATGGGAAGGGTGCAATCGTCAAACAGCCACCGGAGTTAGTGGAACTGGTTAAGCAAGAGGCAGAAGGAATGCTGCGTCAGTACTACTAGGCTGAGTCCGAATCAAACAATCATTAAGCAGGATAGAAAACTCATGACCGAGAAATTCTGGGCTAAGACTGGAGCCGGAAATTTTCATGCCGATGGCTCCCCAGACTATCATCCCGTCATTTGCCATCTGGCAGATACAGCCGCCGTTGCAATGGAGATTGTCAGGAATTATTTAAGTCCAGTGGCAATCGCCACATTGGAGAAAGGGCTAGGAGTATCAGGAGATTCCCTCGTTAGATGCTGCGGATTTCTAGCAGGCTGCCACGATTTAGGTAAAGTCAGCCCTGCCTTTCAATTTCAAGTTAGTGAAATTGGGAAAGCCTTAGTGGGTGAGCATTTCTATGATTTGTGGCTCAAATTACCGGATGTCAAAACACCGCATGGAACGGTGACGGCTAAAACCATGCCAGAATTTCTGCTGGATGCAGGTTTAAGGGAGTTAATGCCCCCTAGAAAAGCTGACAAACTGGCACGGAGACTAGCCATGATTGTCGGTGGACATCACGGCTTTTTCCCATCGCAACAAGATATCGATGACCTGCATGACGGGCTATGTGGCACAAATGAGGGCAGCGATTGGCAGCATCGCCGCTTTGCCCAAACCATTTTTGAGCAATTGCAACGCTTTGTCGGCTTAACGAATGCAGATTTGCCTACCCAGTGTGACAATGCCGCCGCCATGATTTTGGCAGGATTAACAACTGTTTCAGATTGGATTGCCTCCAATCCCGATCAGGAAACAGGCTTCCCCTACGCCAACGATAAACCGTTCGAGGAGTATGCCAACGGACTCTTGGAAAAAGCGCAGCGGGCATTAACCGCGATCGGCTGGACAAGACCCTCAACAGGACATCCACTCCAATTTAGTGAACTGTTTCCGAAAATCATTGAGCCAAGGGCATTACAAAAAGAAGCGATCGCCGTTGCCCCAACCCTAACCGCCCCTTGCTTAATACTGGTAGAAGCGTCGATGGGCGAAGGTAAAACGGAAGCGGCACTATACCTATCTGATTACCTACAGCATCAAGCGGCAACCGGAGGCTTTTACATCGGCTTGCCCACCCAGGCAACCAGCAACGCCATGTGGCAGCGAGTCCGAACGTTTCTCGCACAGCGTTATCCAGACAGCATAGTCAATTTGACCCTCAGCCATGCTGCCGCTGCTCTCAAGGATGACTATCAACAAACCATCTGCCGCTTAGACCAGGTCTACGACGAAGAAGGAACACCCAAGGCAGGAAACGTGGCAGCAGGGGAATGGCACACTGCCCGCAAGCGCACTCTGCTCAGTCCCTATGGAGTCGGCACGATCGATCAAGCATTAATGGGAGCCGTGCGATCGCGCCATCAATTCGTTCGTCTGTTTGGACTGGCAGGGCGAACAGTGATCTTAGATGAAATCCACGCCTACGACCTCTATACCAGCACTCTACTGGAACGGTTTCTGGAGTGGCTAGCCCTGTTGGGGTCTCCCGTAATCGCGCTCTCAGCAACCCTGCCCACCGCCACTCGCCAACTGCTGGTGAATGCCTATGCTAAAGGCTGCGGTTGTGTAGAGCCAGAACTACCCACTGACAAGCAATATCCCCGGCTAACAACCTTTACCCCAGAGACCGGAGTAACTGTCAATTCGTTTCCAGCATCGCCGCATGTGACACGATCGCTCAATCTCCATTGGGTAGATGATGAGGAATGGGCAGCAGCATTGCAGGAGAAGTTGGTGGATGACGGTTGTGCAGCCGTGATTTGCTCAACAGTAGCGCGATCGCAAGCCGTATTTGAGCAATTGCAAAAGCACTTTGCACAGCATGAATTGGGCCTATTTCACGGGCGATTTTTGTTTATCGATCGCGCACGAATTGAAAAAGACTGCATCGCTAAATTTGGTAAACCCAATGATTCCCAAACCAATCGACCTGAACGCTACGTTTTGGTTGCAACCCAGGTGATTGAGCAAAGCCTGGATCTCGATTTTGACCTGATGATTAGCGACATTGCACCGATTGATTTGTTATTGCAGCGATCAGGAAGGCTGCATCGGCATGAAGAGCGTAAAGACCGACCCGCTAAACTAATCCAACCAACGATGTGGCTAGTTGCACCGAGTTTCGGTGCAACTGGAAAACAAAATTTGGAGACTCCGAACTAATCTACGATCGCCACGTATTGTTGAGAAGCTGGATAACGCTACGCGATCAACCGTCTGTACAACTACCATTGGCAATGGATCACTTAATCGAATCCGTGTATGACTTGAAAGTGAACCCTCCAGAAACGTTAGAATCCATCTATGTTGAAGATTGGCAAGCATCACTACAGGATTATCACCAGGATTCCAGCCAGGACAAAGGCAAAGCCAACGAAATCAAGCTACCCCCTGGATCAGCCGGAGACGTTAAACCCAGTGATTTTACCCGTTTAGGTGAAGCAGATGACGACAACACCATCGCCAAGGTAACGCGGCTAGGCAGAGAGTCAATTACAACAATCTTTCTCCAGCAAACAGCTGATGGCTTGATGCTACCTAGCACAAGGGAACCGATTAATCTCAACCAACCCCCCAATCTCGAAACCATTCGCAAACTGTTAGAACACAGCACCCGAATGTCCAAAATGGGTTTAGTCCCCGAACTGCTCAAGCTCAAGCAACAGAATCCTAAAAGCTGGACTTCAGCACTGCTGCGGCACTGTTGCTATGTCGTGTTGAACCCTGAAGGTAAAATCCAAGTGGGCAAATGGGAACTCTCTTTAGATTTTGAACGAGGGGTAGTGATTGACTCCATTTAACTTACCCATTCCAAGGACAATTTACGCTGCGATCGCACACAGTCTTGCAGGTAGAGGTTAATCAGAGTTTGGTATGGAATGCCAGTTTCTTCAGATAGCTGTTTGAAATAGTCCACAACTTCTTCTTCTAGCCGAATAGTCACCTGCTTCTTTAATTTCTTCAGGTAGGGATTCTGAACCGACTCTGAGAAATCGTACTCATCTCTCATATAGAAAAACCCTGGTATTGCTGTTGTTCTGGTTTTGTTGCTTTACGGGCAGAAATAATGCGGATACACTCATCACCTTGGCGATACACATGACACACCACCAGCACACGAAAGAGAGAACTCATACCCAGCAAAATATATCGTTCCTCATCCTGAGAATGGTCCGGGTCATAGGACAAACGAGCATTTTCGTCATAGAAAGCAGTTTGAGCTTCTGCAAACGATACGCCGTGTTTTTGTTCATTGCTCTGCGCCTTTTGCTCATCCCAATCAAAAACGATCTCACTCATACATTGTATTTACAAAGTAGGTGGCACACAAACTCGATCACCCAAGATAATCTTAATACCATAAGGTAGCATTGCCGGTATAAGCCGTGCTAATCTGGAAAGTGTTTAGCGGTCCTCACGCTTGTGGGGGTGTTCCGGTAGCGTTGCCTGGAAAGATACCTTTCCCCACGCTTGTGGGGGTGTTCCATCACGGTCTACCGACAAAGAATTAGGTGCTTCTTTACGAGAATGTGGCATTAGCTGAGTCTGCCATCGATCTTCTACCTCTCAGCACTTCAGGGAATGGCATTTAGCGTGCAATCGCTACAAAATCCCCGCAAAACCTTAGTTCTGGCGTAAACAACATATGTCCTTTAACCTGACCCAAGAACCTTGGATTCCGGTGGTTCAACAGGATTGGCAGTCCAAGAAAGTTTCGCTGATTGAATTATTTGAAACCTGGAAAGACCTGTGGGAAATTCAGGCCGATAACCCACCAACCACCCTGGCGCTCTATCGCTTTCTGCTGGCGCTCTTGCATCACGTCTACCAAGGACCAAAGGACGAAGACCACTGGGAAGAGATTCAGGATGATAACGGCAAAAAGGCGATCGCCTACCTGAAGGAAAAGCAGGACTGCTTTGACTTGCTCCACCCAGATCGCCCATTCATGCAAGATCCAACATTAACAGAGGACAAAGCGGTATCTGTTCACGCCATTCACACTATGAGCACTTCAAAAGTGTTTTCCCATGAGCATGAATGGAGCGGATATAGTATTTCGCTGTCCCAGGCGGCCCAGCTACTGGTACGCCTTCAAACGGTTGACATTACCAGTCTTAGAGCATTCTATCCTCCACAAACAACAGGGAACCGTTCTGCGGTTAACACACCCACCATTAATGCCGCAACCATTCTCCTTCAAGGAGACTCCCTCAAGGAAACATTGCTGAAAAACCTGATGCAATACGACCCTGAAGCGGAAATTCCCAGTGTTGTCTCAGGTGAGGATTTGCCGACTTGGGAAACAAGCTATGCCGGACAGCCCCAAAAAGCAATTCCTAATGGCTATATCAACTATCTAGCTTACCCCTGGCGTAGGTTACGCCTATTTTTTCAAGAGGATAGTGTTCATCAAATTGCTATCACAATGGGCAATTCACTACCAGATGGAATTTCAATAAAACAATGGGAATGTCACATTGCGTTTGATGACGGCAGACCTATACGGTTTTCGATGGAACAGCAGCTCTGGCGAGATTCTCATTGTTTTTTACACACGGCTGAAAAGAAGAATCGCCCTCGCATTGTCGATTGGTTGGCAGATTTGCGATCAGAAAAGCTAGTAGATCCGATCATTTGCTTTCAAGTATTCGGGATGTGTGCTGACAAAGCAAAACCCTTGGGTTGGAATATTGACCAATTCTCAGCCCCAATACTTTATGCAACAGACAAGCAATTAGGAGCCGCATTGAGGAATGCGGTAGACATTGCAAAAGAACATCAGCAAGTTTTTCGTTCGTTTCGAGGTAGCCCCTATCATGCATTATCTGAAGTTCTCAAAAATAGTGATGCAGGCAACTTAGCAAGAAGTTTAGATGGTGAATCCCGCTACTGGGCAACCCTCGATCGCGCCTTCCAGCCACTCCTCAACGAACTTGCCGAAGACAAAACCGTAGACGGTAACGGCACAACCTACGGAAATCAAGAATTACCGAAATGGCAACAGACGGTGCAATCAGCGGCAAGGGAAGCATTTACCGAATCCATTGCATCCATTCGTAACTATCAAGCACGAGCCGCCGCCCTGCGATCGCTGGAATACCAACTCGCCAAACTGCGCGGCGAAAAAGACGAGAAAGCAGGCAAGGGCAAGAAAGCATCCAAAAAGCCCCAACCTCAAGCCAGCTAAACTTTTTATAACAGGAACTAGGAATGACAACATCAACTCTCACGCTGCTGGATCGTGCAGCAAATTTTCTAGAGTCTATTCAGCAAAGACTGAACATTGAGTTCGACCAACATCAGCAAATTTTCAAGAACATTAAACAAGACACAGGTGCAATAGCAACGTTAAAACGGGCACTAACAGGAGATCCAAAACATCTCCGTGATACATATTCCATTGTGCTGGAATATCTGTACCAAGTAGGCATTCCATACAACCCAGATAACGAGTATGACAAAGGTCAATTCTGGCTTTTAGTCGCCTGCCTGTTTGCTCATTATCCTCAACCCATTAATCGAGAGCGCAAACGTAATTTCGGACATAGCTGTTGGCTATTACAACAGGAAATTCGTCGATCCAGTCCTAATGCAAAGGGAGTCGAACGTCGCTTTCACGCTTTACTCGACACATCACTCAAGGATTTGCGATCGCCCCTATTAGCGTTAGCACAACAAATCAAGTCCAAGGATACCGAAATCAAGACAGCAAATAAGCTTGTCAGCACAATTAACTATGCTCAACTCATTACCGATCTTCATACCTGGGATCACTCTAAGCAATTTGTTCAAGACAACTGGGCAAGAGCTTTCTGGGGTGCGCCACCCAAACCACCAGAAGAGTCTGAAGCCCTAGCTGAGGATCAATCTGAATAACTATTTTGACTCGCTCAAGATACACACCAACATCAATGGAGAACTAAACTATGCAACTCGAACTGCACATTCTACAAAGCTTTCCCCCTGCAAATCTCAACCGCGACGAAAACGGAATGCCCAAATCCACCGTCTTTGGAGGTCGCCCCCGTGCTCGTATTTCCAGTCAGTGTCAGAAGCGAGCTGTGCGCCTGTTCTATCAGGAAAATGCCGCGATCGCTGAGGCTCATTTTGCCCAGCGATCGCGATCATGGATGCCAGAACTAAAAGCATTGCTGACTGAATCAGGAATTGCCGAAGAGAAAGCCGTGATTGCGTCCAAACTTGCTTTGCAGATTTTGGGTGCCAAAATCGAAGGTGAGGCAGTTGAATCCAAAACCATTTTGTTTTTAGGTAAAACTGAGATTGCCGCGATCGCAGACATCTTGATTAAAAACTGGAGCAGCATTGAATCCGGGCTGTCTGGCAAAGAACCGAAGCTGCCCGTCAAAGATCCCAACATTCCCAAGGTGATTGAGAAAGCCCTAGTTGATACTGGCAAGCCCGGAGATGTGGCGTTGTTTGGTCGCATGATGGCATCCTTACCGACTGTAAACGTAGATGCATCCGTACAGATGGCTCACGCGATCAGTGTCAACACCCTGCAACAGGAATTCGACTTTTTCACTGCAGTGGATGATCTGGGGGGGAGTGATGACCAGGGTGCAGATCACATCGGTGAAACCGGCTACAACAGTTCCACCTACTACCGCTTTACCACCCTAGACACAGAACAACTCAAACAAAATTTGGGTGCCGCTGAGCAGGCTGCCACCATTGCCCAAGCATTTGCCGAAGCCTTTGTTCAAGCAATTCCCACCGGGCATCAAAACGGCTTTGCCGCCCACAGTTTACCGGCTGCAGTGCTGGCAGTAGTGCGTCAGGGACAGCCCGTCTCGTTAGTGGATGCCTTTGAAAATCCAGCGGCTCCCAAAGGTGGCAAAAGCTTGTTAGAAAACGCGGTTGACAAACTGGATGAACACTGGGCAGAACTCAGCAAAATGTATGGGGAAAAGTCCGTCGTCTTCAAAGGCATTGTCACCCGGACTCAATTGGAAGGAGAGTTAACACATCTCAAAGACTTTAAGAAACTAGCAGTAGAAGAGCTGCTGAAGGACGCGATCGCGCCGCCTTTCCCGGAGGCAATTAACCATGCCTACCCTAATGTTACGAATGCGGGCACCCATGATGAGTTGGGGTGACCACAGCCGCTTCACCATCCGCGACACCCGCCGCGAACCAACAAAATCTGCTGTGATTGGCATCCTCTGTGCCGCTTTGGGTCGTCCTCGCTGGCAACCTGTAGCCGATCTGGCAGCTCTCAAAATGGGCGTGCGGGTCAATCAAGAAGGACTCGTACAATGCGACTATCACACAATCCAAGACAGCATCAAATCCAGCGGTAGCAAGGGCGATACAGTAATTAGTCAACGGTATTACGTCGCTGACGCGGATTACCTGGTGGGTCTGGAGTGGAGCGATCGCACCCTGCTCGAAACCCTGGATTCCGCTCTCCAATCTCCCGTCTGGCAGCTCTACTTTGGCCGCAAAAGCTTTGTTCCCAGTCGTCCGATTCAAGTTGGCATCGTGGATTTGCCCTTAGAAGATGCCCTCAAGCAGCATCCCTACGAACCTAAAAGACAGCGCGATCGCAAACCCCTACGGTATGTCCTGGAGGTCGCAAACGATTTAGATGTCCGACAGGACGTGCCCTTGAACTGGGAAAAGCGGCTATTTGGTAGTCGGTGTGTTGCAACCAAATTTCACGGCTTAGAGGAGGCTCCATGTATCTCTCAAAATTAATCTTGAATGAGCGCGATCGCACCGTTCAGCATGACCTCAGCAACGCCCATAACCTACACCGACGCATTATGCAGGCATTTCCTGATCAACAGCGCGATAACCCCCGTGCCGATTGGCAGGTGCTATTTCGTCAAGAGCCAGACAGCAGCATCGTGTTGGTGCAGTCCGGCATCGAACCCAACTGGACTCACTTACCACGCAACTATCTCAGCGATCGCACAGACCATCCCATCCAGTTCAAACCCTTCAATCCCCAAGTCAGCCACTTGCAGCCCGGTCAAATCTTGCAATTTCGCCTAAAAGCAAACCCCAGCAAACGCGATAAGCAAACCCGCAAACTGATTGGCATGTTTCACGCATCAGACCAGATGGCTTGGCTAGAGCGGCAATCATCCCAGCATGGCTTTAAACCGCTGGGCGTAGATGTCATCCCCACACCCAATGTATTTGGCATGAAAGCCAAAGGAACGGCACCCATCCGGATTCTCACCGTACTTTACCAGGGCATGCTGGAAATAACCGATTCTGCCCGCTTTATTGAAGCCATTCAGCACGGTATTGGGCGAGGACGGTCCTATGGGTGTGGACTACTCTCGATCGCCCGACCGACTTGAGCAGTTTTCAGATGGATACGCCACGCTTGCAGATTCTCCTAGCCCCCTAAATCCCCCAATTCTGGGGGACTTTGAGTCTGATCCCCCCCAGAATTGGGGGGCTAGGGGGGGCGAAAACGGCTGTAAGCAGTCCCACTGCTAGCGCAGTTTTTTACCTGCCTCTTGATATTCCGCCTGAATCATCTCAAAAACGTCGGGCAGTGCTTTCTGAGCCTCTTCAGGAGTCTGTCCCCAAGCATGGCAGCCAGGAATTGCAGGAACATGCGCCACAAATGTACCGTTCTCTTCAGGGCGCAACACGAGGGTGTAATCACTCAGAGATTTGTTCATTTCAAGAGTGGAACCAACTAGATCCAGCATATATCACCCTCTCCAGATCAACCCCTTCAATAGAGTTTCATCATCATGTCACGACGCAAACTTCCCAAAGTACGGGACAGCATCAGCTTTCTGTACTTTGAACATTGCCGCATTGAACAAGACGAAAAATCGATCGCCATCTTCCACAACCAGGACCGCTACCGTATTCCCTGCGCCAGCATTTGCACCCTCATGCTTGGCCCCGGCACCTCCATTACCCACGCGGCGATCAAAGCCCTGGCAGAAAATGCCTGCGAGGTGCAATGGGTTGGCGCAGATGCCCTACGGTTCTATGCCAGTGGGCAGAGTAGCGCCCGCAATACCGAGCGACTCTTCCATCAAGCGCGACTTTGGGTAGACTCACTGCAGCGGCTTGCTGTTGTCAGACGAATGTATCAATTTCGGTTTCAAGAAGACCTCGCTCCTGATTTGACCCTCCAGCAAATTCGTGGATTAGAAGGGGTTCGAGTGCGCACACTCTACAGCCAATTGAGTCAGGCAACGGGTGTGGAATGGAAAGGACGCAACTATAAACAGGACGATTGGAACGATGCCAACCCGATTAACCAGGCGTTATCCATTGCCAACAGTTGCCTGTATGCAGTCTGTCAGGCAGCAATTACCACCGTAGGGTATTCAACGGCTTTGGGGTTTATCCATACCGGCAAACCTCTGTCGTTTGTCTACGATATTGCCGATATGTATAAAGCAGAAACCTCGATTCCAGCCGCCTTTGAGGCAGTATCAGAAACCTACTTCGATTTAGAAGAAATCGTCCGTCGCAAGTGCCGGGAGAAGTTCTATCAATCTCGCCTGATGCAACGACTGGTTCGAGAGGTTGATCAGGTGTTGCAATACGCCGGCGCTGATGAACTGGCCGAACCCGAATGTTTTCTCTGGGATGACCAAGTGGAACAGGTAGAAGGCGGTAAAGATTGGTCGGAGGGGCGATCGTAATGGTTATCCTAATTCTCGAAAATGTTCGTCCGACGCTCCGAGGAGAATTGAGCCGTTGGTTGTTTGAAGTAAAAACGGGAGTGTTTGTTGGCAAGTTGTCTGCTTTGGTACGAGAAGAACTCTGGCAACTTATTGGACAACAACTCGGTAGAGGATCTGCCGTCATGCTTCAACCCGCTAGCAATGAACAGGGATTTAGCGCCAAAACACTCGGCAATCCATCCAGACGGCTAGTAGACATAGAAGGTCTTTTCCTCGTCAAAACCTAGTAAAATCAACTAATTTTGTAAGTAGTAGTCC
>JAAUSG010000116.1 GCA_012034055.1 Leptolyngbyaceae cyanobacterium RU_5_1
GCGTGAACTGCGATCGCAGCAGCCACCGTTCAAACTCAACCGATGGACATCGGTGCTACTGGGGCGGTGTGTTGTTGTCAGGGCTTGCCGTTGGTGTCCCGCGCCTTTTGAATGCGAATTCCAGTGCCAATCGGCCGGCTGAAGGGCGCATCCTGTCGGTGAAAACCACCCCTGTGCAAGCAGTAACGGCTTACTCGACGACGCAGATGTATACAGGTGAGGTGGCAGCGGTGCGCGCCAGTGAGTTGGGGTTTGAGCGATCGGGCAAACTGGTTTGGCTGGGGGTGGATCAGGGCGATCGCGTCCCAGTCGGAACTCCGATTGCCAAACTCGACACCCAAAATTTACAGGCTCAACGGCAACAGCTTCTGGCTCAGAAGGCTCAAGCAATGGCCGTGTTGCAGGAGCTACAAAACGGTCCGCGTACTGAAGTAATTGCCGCTGCGCAGGCGGAAGTCGGAAATTTGCAGAATCAGGTGCAACTGGAGCAGATTAAGCGCGATCGCCGTGAGTATTTGTACGGCGAAGGAGCCATTTCCCGCGAGCAACTGGACGAAACCACCTTCAACCAAGGGGCACTCTCAAAGCGACTCGCCGCGACTCAAAGCCGACTCGATGAATTGAAAACCGGCACCCGTCCAGAGCAAATTGTCGCCCAGCAAGCAGCCGTCAAACAACTGGAAGCCAGTATTGCCGATTTGGAAATCACGATCGCCAAAAGCACGATCACCGCTCCCTTTGCAGGCGCGATCGCCGAGCGACGATTCGACGAAGGCACTGTGGTCAACGCCGGACAGTCGATCGTGCGCCTGGTGGAAGCCGCTAGCCCCGAAGTCGAGATTGGTGTCCCCGCCGATCTCGTTGCCCAACTTAAAATCGGCAGTTCACAGCGGATTGAAATTGGGCAAAAAACTACCCAGCAACCGTAACCTCCATCAAGCCCGAAATCAATTCCGTCACCCGCACCCGCACCATCATCCTCACCCTCGACTCATCTGCCCAATCCACCGTCGCCCCCAAACAGATTGCCCGCCTCGCCGTCACCCAAACCGTTCCCACCCGTGGCTACTGGCTGCCAACCACGGCTTTGGTGCGTGGCGATCGCGGCTTGTGGTCCTGCTACGCGATCGTCCCGTCAGCCTCAACGTCACCAACTTCAGCCGCCAATCCTTCATACCGCGTCGAACGGCGAGATGTCGAAGTCTTGCACACCGAAAGCACCCCAACTGGCACCGGCAAAATCCCACATGCCCTTGTGCGCGGCACTCTAAAACCCAGCGACGTTGTGATTACAAACGGAACCCAACGCATCGTCCCCGGACAGTTCGTGAACCCCACAGATCTCTGATCTCATGAATACCCTCTTCTATCGCAATCGCCAACTCCTACTGCTCACCCTGACCCTCATCCTGGTCTGGGGACTCTCTTCCTTCTTCTCGTTACCGATGCTGGAAGATCCCGAAATCACGCAACGGGCGGCCGTTGTCACGACTCGCTTTCCGGGAGCCAGTGCCGATCGCGTTGAAGCGCTGGTTACTGAACCGATTGAGGACGAACTCTCGGAAATTGAAGAAATTGAAACGTTGGAATCGTCGTCCAACGTGGGAATTTCGATTGTCACAATCTCGCTGAAGGAAACGGTGACAGACGTAGACCCAGTTTGGGCGCGGGTTCGCAGTCAAATCGATGATGTCGTGCCGCAACTCCCAGCCGGGGCGTTGGAGCCGGACTATGAAGACCAGGATGTTAAAGCCAATGCGTTGATTGTCGGGCTGACCTGGGATCTGGAGACGCCAGTCAACTACGCCGTGCTGCGCCGTTGGGCAGAGGGGCTGGAAGATCGGGTGCGATCGCTGCCTGGAAGCGACAAGGTGGAGCTGTTTGGTGATCCCAGTGAGGAAATTCGGGTTGAGATTCGTCCAACGGATTTAGCGGTGTTGGGATTGACAGCTCAAGAGTTGTCCCAGCAGATTCAAGCCAGCGATGCCAAGGTGAGCGCGGGTCAACTACGCAATGGGGACAGCGAACTGCTATTTGAGATTGCTGGCGAATTAGACTCGCTGGAACGGATTCGCACGATTCCGATTCGCAGCGGCAGTTCAGGGCAGATTACCCGCCTCGGCGATATTGCCCAGGTCAGCAAAGGCATCGTGGAGCCAGCCAACAGTTTGGCGTTTGTGGCGGGCAAACCGGCGATCGCGCTGTCGGCAACGGTTGAGTCAGCGATGCGCGTGGACGAGTGGATGCAAGCCGCCCAGCGCACCCTGGCGGAGTTTCAGTCCCAATTGCCGAGTGGGATTGGTTTGCACACGATTCTGGATCAGAGCCGCTATGTCCAGAACCGAATTAACGGCGTGATTTGGGAGTTGCTGGTCGGGTCGCTGCTGGCCCTGACGGTGATTCTGTTCATGATGGGGTGGCGATCGGCGATTGTCGTTGGCACGGCGCTGCCTCTGTCGGCGCTGCTGGTGTTTGGTGGGATGCGAGTGCTGAGCGTGCCGATTCACCAAATTTCCATGATTGGGCTGATCATCGCGATCGGACTGCTGATTGACAACGCGATCGTCATGGCGGATGAAGTGCAAGTCCGGCTGCAGCAGGGAATGACCCCGGACGCCGCGATCGCCGACAGTGTGCGCCATATGCTGGTACCGCTGCTCAGTTCCACGCTGACTACGGTGATTGCGTTTCTGCCGATCGCGATCGCTCCGGGCAGTGTGGGGGAGTTTACCGGCGCGATCGGCGTGACCGGGATTTTAGGACTCACGGGTTCGCTCGTGATCTCGCTGACGATTCTTCCGGCGCTGTCGGGCAGGCTGCATCAGTGGCGACGCAACTCAACAGCTTCCGGCTGGCTGCAAACGGGTGTTTCCCATCCCGGTTTGACCAGAGTCTACCGCTGGACGCTGGAGCAAGCCTTTAGCCGACCGATGATTGCCGTTAGTCTAGCGTTGATCCTGCCTGTGACTGGCTTTGCCCTGGCTCCCCACCTGAAGCAGCAATTCTTTCCGCCTACGGGTCGAGACCAGTTCTATATCGAGTTTGAGCTGCCCAGCCAAACGGCCCTAAGCCAAACCCAAGCCCAAATCTCGCAGGCGCGATCGCGGATCCTGAAACATCCCGATGTGGCAGAGGTGCACTGGTTTACGGGTGAAAACGCGCCGACCTTCTACTACAACGTGATTGGACAGCGGGAAAATGCCGCTAACTACGCTCAGGGACTGGTGCAACTGCGTCCCAACGTGCTGCCCCGTGCTGTGATTCAGACTTTGCAAAGCGAGTTGGATCAGTCCTTTCCAGAAGCACAAGTACTGGTGCGCCAGCTCGAACAAGGGCCGCCCTTTGGTGCGCCGATCGAGGTGCGCCTCTATGGCCCCGACTTGGAACAACTGCAGCAACTGGGCAACCAGATGCGAGCTGAACTAGCTCAACTCAAGGATGTGATTCACACCCGCGCCAGCCTAACCGAAGCCCGTCCCAAATTAGCGATCAACGTGGATGAGGAGCAGGCACGCTTGGTGGGACTGGATCGAACCGCGATCGCGCGTCAACTCGATGCTACGACCGAAGGCGCAACGGGCGGTTCGGTGCTGGAAGCCACTGAAGAACTGCCCGTGCGGGTGCGCTTATCCGACGCCAACCGCAGCAATCTGAGTCAACTCACCGCCCTGGATCTTGTCCCCAACAGCACGGCAGCCAGAGACAGCGGTCAAACCATTCCCCTATCCGCGATCGGCAAGCTTGACCTGGTGCCCGAACTCGCCAGTATTCCCCGTCGCAACGGCCAGCGCGTCAATATCATTCAGGGATTCATCACCGCTGGAACCTTACCCGCGAGTGTTCTGGCAGAATTCCAGCAGCGCCTGCAAGCGGACCATGTGCAACTCCCTCCCGGTTACGCTTTCGAGTTTGGTGGCGAGTCTGAAGAGCGGGGCAGTGCTGTAGCGAACCTGCTATCAACGGTTGGCGTCTTGGGCATCCTGCTACTCGCCACCTTAGTCCTGACCTTTAACTCCTTTGCCCTGGCTGGCAGCATTCTCCTGATTGCCATCCTCTCGGCGGGGTTGGGATTGGCCGCCTTGTGGGTATCTGGCTATCCCTTTGGGTTTACCGGTATTCTGGGCACGATTGGACTGATTGGCATTGGTGTGAATGAAGCCACCGTAGTGCTAGCAGCCTTGCAAGCAGACCCTGAAGCCCGTTCCGGCGATCGCGCCGCCGTACAAAATGTGGTCGTCCACGCCACTCGCCACATGATCGCCACCACGATCACCGACATTGCTGGCTTCACACCGCTCCTGTTTGATCCAACTGGATTCTGGAATCCCCTGGCGATCGTGATTGCTGGCGGTTTAACCGGAGTCACTTTGCTCTCGCTGTATTGGGTGCCATCGGTTTATCTGCTGCTCACTCGCCACAAAATCGTCAGGACGCGATCGCAGCTTGGTTCTGGAAAAGCGATCGCTGTTTGATTTGTTGCATTGTCAGGGGAGCGATTGGCTAAAGATTAACTCTCGCCGATGGCTGGTCAGTTGAATGGCGATCGCCCCTGCGTAATCGGCAGCGATAACATGATTGCTTAGAAGTAAGTCAGGAATTATATCGCGCAGTTTCTGACTCAATGCTTCGATAGTGTCAGCTTCAGTTGCCAATCCGGACACGTCTTCACTGGTGGCGACCCAGACCGCTGAGAGTATCTGGGCATTTACAGAAACAGGAGTACCCAAGAGGAAGGGAATTCAGCAATGGCTTGAGCAAGTTGAATCACTTTAGTTAGCTATCCTAGAAGAAATCTGCTGTCTTGAGGTTGGTTAGCGAATGTTGAATATCTCTCTTCCAGACCAGGTTCAAACGTTTGTAGAGGAGCAAGCGATCGCCGCAGGCTTCAACTCCATCAATGAGTATGTCTATCACCTGATTTTGCGGGAGCAGGAGCGAGTTGCTCAACAAGAGCGAATCGAATCTCTGTTGCTAGAGGGGCTGGAGAGCGGAGAGCCAGTGGAGGCAACGGATGATTGGTGGAAGCAAAAGCGAACTCGACTGGTTGAACGTTTTCAACAGTCGGATGCATGACCAGACGCATTATCATCAAACCGAAGGCAAGCCAGGATTTAGACAATCACTTTGCCTACATTGCTGAGAATAACTTTGAAACAGCCCTGAAATTTTTTGACTCGACAAGATCGACGATCGCCCAACTCGCCAGAATGCCAGGAATAGGCAGCCTTTACCCAGTCGAAAATCCTCGCTTGCAAGGGCTGCGGAAATGGGCAGTGAAGAATTTCAAGAAGTACCTGATCTTTTACTTTGAACAGAATGATGCGATCGAAGTGGTGCGAATTCTGTATGCAGCGCAAGACGTTAGCAGCATTTTGGACAGTGAGGTGTAGGCTGAGTTGTCTCGGTGCTGCTAATGATCGTTGAATTTGCAATTGAAAGTACTGGTATTATCGGTAGTGTTTCAAATGTGTGGTTGGCATCTGGTAAGGGCACTGCACTGTGATGCCTCTACGGGAGACAAACAACACGTCTAAAACACCACCCACCACCCAATTGACCCAAGGCATGGTGGGGGCGATCGTACCCTCTCAAGGCAGAACACGATCGTGATTGCGATCGCGCTGATCTGCGAGTGCAAACAAGAAACTTGTGTCAAGTATGACGGTCATACTTGCTCATCTAGATGCAGGCTCCAACCGCGAATCGGATCGACTTCACTGGCTAGAATTTCTTCGTCTCGCTCTGAAACATCTTCTTCACCTGACGTTCCTAGCCCTGCAACCGAGAGCAAGAAGTTTGTTTTAGGCTCCTTTGACTTGTTTGCAAGTGACTTATACCCTCCCTTATTGTTCCCGCTCCTTCCACCAAGCGAAATCAGAATGTATAGTTTTTTTGTATGTTCTGATTTTTGATAGAGCTTCTTGTTTTTGTCTATCTTGTGAATTCGTCGAAATTTTCGTGCATTAATTTCTATCCCTTTAAGACTTCAGTGCAATAGTACTAGTCAATAAAATTCAGATGCAGTAGGGATAGCTGTAATTTTCGAGATCGGTTAAAGGGTTTTTGGGTTTTGGGTTGTTTATGCTTGTGCTACTAAAACTTCGATCTCCTGGATCAAACCAGCTAAATTCGGATGTGTAAAACTGATGTTTGGTGCTGGAATCCGATTGCGCTTTATTTCAGGTGGAATGTGTTTGTGATGTGGAAAAGTTGATGCAAGGGATGGATCTTGGGGATGTGGGAAATCGTCATACCAGTACAGCTTTTCATCACCCCGGTAGACCTCATAGCCATAGGACGTAATCAATCCTGCATCAAAATCAAGCTCTTCTCTCATACGGAGCTTAATATTCCCCTTGAACCATACCTCACCCTCTGCTGTACCTGTGTATAGACTGTTAGACCAGACTATTACTGGAGAGCGCTCAACATCTGGACGGCTAAGAATTTTCGACACAAAGTGGCTGTATTCTGCCAGAGACTTCAAGGAAGCTTCGCTCATGGTTTAGTAAGTCGGCTGAAAACGCAGCGTCTCAGCTAGCTCACGTTGCTTCATCTGCTCTGTATATGCCTGTTTTCGGCGCAGCCATGTTTCGTAAATCCCCTTCCAACGGCTAAAGTCAGTCCGGGTTTCATCGTACTCGTCATAACGGGCAAGGCTGCCAGCAAAGAGAGCGTTGTAGAAGTCTTCACTCAGGACGCCATACTTTTCCTCATAGAGGGTCAATCGGCGCTCCAGTAGCTTCATTTCAATCACAAGTTCATGAATTTCCATTGTTCTGTATACAAGTCGAGTCCGACTTGAAGAGCATTTATCTCTGATAGCAAAGGCGGATCAACAGTATCGTAACCCACCCTGAGCAGCGGAGGATGAGACTGCCTCTGTCCTCTGGGCTATTGCTACCCCATCGCGCCCGGTAACAAACTACAAAATCTCAACGGTGCCCTGCTGACCGTCAATGCGGACGAGTTGGCCGTCGTGGAGGAGTTGGGTGGCGTTGTGGACATCCATGACAGCGGGGATGCGGTACTCACGAGCAACGATCGCCCCATGCGACAGCCGTCCGCCCACTTCGGCAATCAACCCACCGGCCCGTGCTAGCAGGGGTGCCCAGCCAGAATCCGTATAAGGTACCACTACAATTGTGTCTCGCCCCACGTCGGGTAAGTTGTCCAGATTCTTGATCACGCGCACGCGCCCTTCTGCCTGTCCGGGGCTGGCACCAATTCCGTGAAGTTGCTGAGAGGCTTGCCAGGTTTGGCTGAGAGCTGGAACGGGTGGATCATCGCCATAAACCAGGAAGGGAACGGTTTCCAGTTGGCGATCGCGCTCCAACTGCGATCGTCGCTGAGCCACCCAATCCTGAACCCCCATCTCCCCTTGTTCCACCAACTGTCGGATTTGATCAAACTCCAAAAAGAAAATGTCGCCTGCTTCAGTGAGCAGACCGGACTCTAACCACAGGTTTTCTAGAGCGATAAAGCTCCAGCGCAGTTCTGCCAGCAAGCGACTGTAAACTTCGGTAACTTTACCCTTCAGGTCGAATCGGTTTTGCAACCGACGAACTTTACCGTTCTGCTGACGAGGTGTGGGCATGGATGGAGGTGGATTCAAACAGAACTGGGCAAACAACGCCTGAACTGGCTGGGGATCTTCTTTCCACGTCGGGACAGCAATATCAGTTCCCACTTCACTCAGGTAGCCATAGTAGTTCACAATCTGGTCGAATCGAGTCAGGAGCGCCTGTCCCTCAGAAAATTTTGCCAGCGTGGAAAACAATTTTGAATTTTGAATTTTGAATTTTGAATTGTCCTGCCCAGCATTCAAAACTTCAAACTCAGCCTGTTGTTCTAATAACCGACGGGCAGAGAGGGCGAGTTCTTGCAGCGATCGCAGGGCAGCAACTTCCGGGGTGGCGCTGTTGTCGAATTGCTGATCCTCGACCTTGGCGATCGCTTTGCGAAAAGCAGCACTTAAGGGAGCCAGGATGCTGTAGTAGGTGGCTGGTTTCAAGCAGTCCAGGATGCGATCGATGCGGGAGAGGAGTTCAGATCCAGAGAGGGTGGTGGGCGATCGCTGCGCCAGTTCGGTGAGGGTTGGAGAGAAGAGGCGGCGATCGTCGCGGCGAAAATCCTGTTCCAGGTTCCACTCTCGACTGAGCAAACGCAGCAGTCCGGGCAGATTACGCAGGGTGGACGTTAGCGGTGGCTTACTGAACCTGGCTCCGCGCGTTAAAAACTCCAGGCTCTCTGGCGGCAGTCCCATGCGTCGAAAAATCTGCCCCAGCAGAGAGGCGTTGAAATAGGCACGCGAGTAATGCAGCGTTGCCGTGTCGTTAAAGTCCAGACCACGCGCACGTTTAGCCAAAACCAGGGTGAAGATATCGCCCCAGACGCCGCAGGTCAGGGGTCGATTAATTGACCAGGTTAAGGGGCGAATCAGCCCTGGAATTACCTCAGCGGCAATCTTGCGTGTCCAAATTGGCACCAGGGTGGTGATCGGACGCGCCTGCAATAGCCAGAGCGTTTGCCCGTCGTAGGTCCACTCAATATCTTGAGGGATGCTCTGATACTGCGCTTCCAATTGTCTGGCTAGATAGGCAACCTGCTGAATCAGGCGCGGCGGCACGGCTCCAGTTCCTTCAATCTGGAAGTCCAGGTCGTCTGGTAAGCGCCAGTTGGATGAGTGGGATGTGCGGACAGAACCAGTCTGCGATCGCAGCACGCCATCGTCTACCCAAACCCGATACGCTTCTGGAGTCACTCGTCCAGAGACCACCTGACTGGCATTACCGGGGAGAGCTTCGACAACAACAGCATCTCCCTGGCGGAGAACCGGATCTCGACTGAAGGCGACGCCCGAAAACACTCCCCGAATTTGCTGCTGAACCATCACCGCCATTGAGGTATCTGGCAACTCACGGTCGCGGCGGTACTGAACGGCAGACGATCGCATATAGGAGGCAAAGCAGCGAGTAATGGCAGGCAACAAGGCCTCGCGACTGGTGACACTCAACACACTCTCGTACTGTCCCGCCGCCGAAGCGCTTTCTGAATCCTCTCCGATTGCAGAAGACCGAATAACCAGTGGATGTTTGGGAGATGGCTGCAGCAGATCAATCAACGGCTGTGGATCATCACCGGCGGCTAGTACCCAACCCGTCGGTACGGGATAGCCTAATCGTTTCAGGTGGGAAAGGGTAGCGGCTTTTTGCCCATACTTATTGGCATCGAGTGGATGATCCAGGCTGCGCAGGGCGCGATCGCCGCGAAAAAATTGAAACATGCTACGTGAACTGGTTTGTGCAGACTGAGGATTGAGGGCTAAATCATCAGGCACCTTCGTGTAGATCCAGCCCAGCAGGACAGCGAGGGCGATCGCCGCGACGATCAGCTCCCCATCGTCAGGATTCAGCAGGGCAGTCATGAGCGGAAACAACACCAACACTCCAAACTTGCCCTGATTGCGTTGCCGCAAAATGGTGAAACTAATTCCGCCGATCAGAAAGACCAGTGCCGCCACCCTGGGGTCATGCACAACATAGCCCCAGACCACGTTTGTCGTCCCGGCTCCCTTGCTCATCCAGTAGCGCCCCATCACCAGCGCAATCAGAGCAACGATTTCCCAGACCGCGTCGGTTGGAAAGAAGTATCGTGCAATTAAGACAGCAGCAATTCCCTTCAAGGCTTCGGACAGCACCGCCAGAATACCAACCAACCGCCCACCATGATAGAAGGCAGCAGAAACACTCCCATTTCCAGTGCCGACGCGGGTGAGCCGTTGCCTTGTCAGCGCGTAGGTGATCCAGGAAATGAGCGGCAGTCCGCCCAACAGTGGGCAGACCGTAAAGATGATTAGGGCACCCCAAACCTCTGTCACTAATAGTCTTCCCGGCTTGCCATCAATTCAGGTCGATTCTGAACACCTGGTAAAACCTTAGCATCGCCCGTTTCAATGTAGCCGACATAAAACGCTCCGACTTCAATATCCAGAGCATTCGCCACGACATCGCCTTCCAAACGGGCTGTGCGACTCAGCGTTAGTCGTCCTTCTGCCACCACCCGCGCTTTAATCACCCCATGCACCAGCAGATTCCGAGCACGGACTTCTGGGCCTTCTACCAATCCACCGGAGGAGATTTCCATATCTCCCCTGACTTCAACCGTGCCATGTATGACTCCATCCACGCGCAGGTTACCCTCAACATGAAGATTTCCCTGAAATTCACTGTTAGTAGCCAGATAGGTCAATGAGCCAGTCGGCTTATTCTTACTAAACATGATGCTCTCCGAACGGGTACTACTGCGTGCCTAAACTAACCTTTTTACCCATCAAGTGGAAATTGATAGGACGGGATTCCCGGATTGCTGAACAGAGAAGCCGGCAATCCAGTTTTCTGATCAGTAGACGATCGCCCCAAAATCCAGCCCAAAAAGCACGAAATCCCCATCAATGCAATCAGAGCAGCCAACGACAGCCAGACCGCGATCGGCTGTGTCGATATGGTAACTCGATGTTCACTGCATGAACCCCAAACGTTGACCGTGTAAATCAATACGAAACAGCCCAAGCAGGATGGACTGCTTGGGCTGAAAATGGCGGGTAATTTTCAACAGCTACAGGACGCCAGCACTACTTAACCCTAAGATGGCACCCGCTCCGAGGACATGGCCAAAACTTGTTGTTGCGAGAAGTTCAGCAACTCCAAATTCACTTCCAAATGGATCAGGGAGTTCCACTGGAAGTTTGGGACCAACTCCCTTTTGTTGAATCGCAAAGCGACCGATCGCGATCGCGAGTAAATTGCACACCAGCATAGTGAAACCTACACCGATTGACCAGTCAGGTATTCTGGGAGCAACTGCAGCTAGCAAAGACATGTAAAACAAGGTTTATACCTCCTGATTGATTAAGCTTAAACAGGAATCCGCATTGAGCTGTGAAGCTATTAGCTTTTAGCTTTTAGTGGTGTTCACTAGTCACAGGGATAACTGTACAACGTGAAGGATAAGAAGGATTATAGGAATCTCTTTGGATCGAACTGCAACGAGGCTTGAATTGTTTAAGAGAATTAACGAAATAGATTCATGTTTTGATACATAAGGGGTTGAGGGGATGGGGGATGGGGTTACGGGTTAAGATTTGTGGAATTACGAGGCCGGAGCAGGGGCGGGCGATCGCGGAGCTAGGAGCCAATACGCTGGGGTTCATCTGCGTTCCAGCGACGCCACGATATATTACCCCTGAGCAAATTGCTGCTGTTGTGGCTGAGTTGTCGGTTTGTCCAGCGACAGGTCAACCGATCAGCGATCGCGTCGGCGTTTTTGTGAACGCCAGTGCGGAGGTGATTTGTCAAACTGTCGCGATTGGCAACCTGAATGGGGTGCAACTGCACGGTGACGAGTCGCCTGAGGTTTGCGATCGTCTTCGTCACGCTCTTCCCAATATCGAAATCATCAGAGCCTTGCGGATCAAATCTCCAGAGGCTCTGGCTCAAGTTGAACAGTATCAAGACTGGGTGGATGCCCTTTTGCTCGATGCCTACCATCCCACTCTGGCTGGCGGCACTGGCAAAACACTCGATTGGTCAACCTTACAGCACTTCCAGCCCGATCGCCCCTGGTTTCTGTCCGGTGGCTTAACTCCCAACAACATCCTGGACGCGCTGGCTCAACTTTGTCCTGACGGAATCGACCTTTCCAGCGGCGTCGAGCGTGCTCCAGGGGATAAGGATTTGGAGAAGGTTGCACAGCTATTTGAGAAGCTGGGGAGGAGAGTGGGGAGATTTTAGATTTTGGATTTTAGATTTTGGATTTTAGATTGGTTGAAAGGTGAGAGGCGCGGGGCAAGAGAATAGTCAGTTTGCCATTGTTGAGTTGCAGTCGTTCTCTGTGTCCCTCCATCTTCCTCATGCCCCCATCTCCCCTCGCCTCTCGCTTACCGAACCGACTTAAAATTATCAATCTTCTGGGCAAAGGCATCGGTGAAGATGCTGATGACGGTGCGATGACGGATTTTGATGTTGGCACTGACAGACATGCCGGATTGTAAGGGAACTTCGCGACCGTTAATCACGAGAAACTGCCGATCCATGCGGATTTTGGCAGGAAAGCTATAGAACTGACGGATTTGGGTGGGCGGCAGGGCATCGGAGCCGATCGAGGTGACTTCACCTTTGATATCGCCGAATTCGCTGAAGGGGAATGAGTCAATCCGGACATCGACGGGCATCCCTTCTTTGACAAATCCAATGTCTTTGTTGGGGATGAAGATCTCGACCGTCAGCGCGTCGGCGGGAACAACCTTGAGCACAGGTTCATTGGTGGTGGCGACAAAGCCCGCACCCGATGCTTTCAGGTCAAAAATGGTGCCATCTACGGGGGCACGAACTTCCTGATAGCGCAGGGTAACTTCTGTTTGCTTGAGTTTGCTGTCCATTTCAGCAATCTGCTTTTCGTTCTCAACGATCGCCTTATTCAACTGGCCGTCAATCTCGGCAATCCGCTTTTCGTTGTCCGCCAGCTTGGTGAACACATCTTGCTCGGAAAGCGAGATCGTGTTTTGCAGCTTTTGACGGGCCTGGGCGATCGCCAGCTTCAAGCGTTTTTCTTCTTGCACTAATTGGTCAACTTTGGCCCGACCGTTTGCAACTTCCTGCTGTTGCTTCAAGTACTGCACACGCGCAATGCCGCCCTCTTTAGCCAATCCAGTCAGGTCGCTGTAAATTCCCTGATTCACCTTCAAAATTTCTCTAGCATTGGCAAGCTGAACCTCATTTTGGGCATACTGCCGTTCCAATTGCTCCGTCTCCAGTTGAGCCGTCTGTTGACGAGAGTCTCGTTCTGTCAGGTTGGACTGTAACCGTCGCTGCTGGGCTGGGCTGAGGTCTGTACCTTCTCCCGACATTTGAGCTTGATAGAGTTTGTTCTCCGCTGTCAATGCCGCCCGGCTTTTGGTCAGCGCGGCTGTTTCTGGGGAAATCTTGAACTCAACGCCTGCATCAGAACCTGATGCCTCAGGATTACCCATTTCCATTCGATAAAACCGATTTTCAGCGACTAACGCCTCCCGAATTTTTTCAGAGATTTCAGTTCAGCATCCGCTGCAACCCGATCCAGGGTCAGCAACAGGTCACCCTTTTTCACCCGCTGTCCGTCCTTAATATGAACCTCCTGAACAACCCCATTTAGCGGCACGCGAATGTCTCTCACAGCACCTTGCGGCTGAAGTTGTCCCGTCGCTGAAACCGCTTCCTCAATCCTGGCAAACGATGCCCAAAGAACACTAAAGGTGGCAACCCCTACCAGTCCCCAGACAACTGCCCGTGACCACGTCGCGATCGCCGCAAAATCACTGGTTGATCAAAGTTCGTGCTCATATGCGATTTTGGATTTTAGATTTTGGATTTTAGATTTGGAGCGTTTGCTATTGTGATCATGAGGCTAACACGACGATTAACGGCACATCCAAACACAAACGTTAACTTGACCTTACCCTTAACGGCTGCAGAACGGACGCGATCGCGCCATCACGCTGAAACCTCCGATGGGCAACCCTTTTATCTGCATCTGCCCAGAGGGACGGTTCTACGCGATGGTGATTGCTTGCAGTCAGAGGACGGGCTAATTGTGCGCGTCGTTGCCAAACCCGAACCCGTTCTCACCGTGACTGCAACCGCTCCCCTCGACCTGTTGCAGGCCGCCTACCACCTGGGCAACCGCCACGTCCCGCTCGAAATCACTCCCACCTACCTGCGCCTCTCCCCGGACCCTGTCCTGCGCGATCTCCTCAACCATCGGGGATTACAGGTTACAGAGGAAATTCAACCCTTTCAGCCCGAAACCGGAGCCTATAGGCATCATCATTAGAAGTGAAGGGTCATTGGTCATTGGTCATTGGTCATTGGCTGCTGGTTTTTAGACAAATCCCAGTACTCCCCCATCTTCTTCACCTGCCCATCTCCTCACCTCCCCACCTCCCCATGTCTCCCTCCGCCCTACTGCGTCTATTGCAACTCGCTAGCCCAACCCTACCCGTTGGAGCATACAGCTATTCCGAGGGACTGGAGGCGCTGGTCGATTCTGGCAGTATTAATGGTTCAGAACGGTTGCAGCATTGGTTGACTCAAGAATTGCGATATGGAGCCGTGCGGCTAGAAGCCGCGATCGCAGTGCGCGGTTATCACGCAGCGGCTACAGGCGACTTGGACAAACTGGTTTCTTGGAACCAATGGCTTTCGGCAGCACGCGAAACCGAGGAATTGCGATCGCAAAGCTGGCAAATGGGGCGATCGCTCCTACGCCTCCTGCATGATTTGAATCTTCAAGCTTCAACTGACCCTCCTCCGTCCTCCCTCCTCCGTCCTCCCTCCTCCGTCCTCCCTCCTTTCCATTTCTTGCAGGAGGGATGTAATTTTGCTATTGCCTACGCGATCGCAGCCGCCACTTGGCAAATTGATCTACAGTCGGCGGTGCTGGGCTATCTACACAGTTGGGCAACGAACTTAGTCAGCGCAGGCATCAAACTCATTCCTCTAGGACAAACGACTGGACAGCAGGTGTTACTAAACCTGCAGCCAACCCTTGAGCAAGTGACTAAGGAAATTCTGACTCTACAGGACGATGACCTGAATAGCTGTGGTTGGGGACTGGCGTTAGCCAGCATGGCACACGAAACTCAATACAGTCGGTTATTTCGTAGTTAGGTAAGAAAAACTAATTTCAGCAATCAGTCTCGTTGAATAGAAGAAAAGTTTAAGAAAGCCTCACTTTTATTTACATTGCTTTACCTTCAAGGATAGGTACTTATACTTTGCACGCGCTCGCAGATACGTGCGATCGTGCCAGGTTTACTGCTAAGCGGTGAACCCTTTGCAAATGCCTCCTGAGCTGCATCAATGCTGTGGCATAGGGGCAGGTTTACCATGACTGAGTAGCGAGTCAGTGCAATGTTTTGGACTAATTAAATACGTTTTCAAACCAAGTTGTTTAGTGAAATTAACGTTCAACTCTATTCAGATGCAGAGATTAAGCGTAGAAGAACTACTCGCTCAATATGCAGCCGGAAAACGAGACTTTAGGGAGGTGGATTTAAGCGGAGCGTACTTGTTTGAAGCAAACTTATCACAAGCAGACTTTTCCAATAGCGATTTGACAAATTGCCATCTCCCCTATGCCAATTTAAGTCAAACAAACTTTCAAGGTGCTGCTTTGCAAAATGCAGAGTTAGGGGATAGCCAGCTCTATCAAGCCAACCTTTCACTGGCAAATCTTCAAGGAGTTAATCTGTCTAGAACCAACCTGCGATTCGCTAACTTATCTAGCTCAAATCTATCTGGTGCAAACTTTCAGGGAGCAGATCTTTGCAGTGCCAAGCTTAGTTCCAGCAACTTGAAGAATGCAAATTTGACTAGAGCCAATCTCGAAGAGACGAACTTGGTTAATGCTCAATTGCAGGGTGCTAACTTCTTCCGTGCCCAACAGGTCAACTTTTTGGGTGCTCAACTAGACCACACAACAACCCTCCCAAATGGTCATCGCCAGGAGAGTTAAACCACGTTTAGCCCGGAACCTGTAGCTTTTCCTTAAGGTGATTTCTGAGAAAGATTTTTCGGTAGTTTCTTTGCTGGAAACCTCTTAAGGAAAATTCCGGCGTTGCTGAAAAGCAGTATGAATCGAAACTTCGTTTCGATTCATACTGCACCTTTTTCATACCCAGAATCAGCAATGCCAAAATTCCAGGTCTGGACGTGGACAAGGTTTAGTTGTCAGGACTTACGCATTTTGACTAAAACCTCGGAGGTTTAAGCTACTATCGTTCGTCACGACGCTTGATTTTGGGTTAAACCTCCGAGGCTTGCGTAAGTCCTGGTTGTGTGAAGTGGATCCAAGCAGTTAGACAATTTTGAGGGATCTCTAAGCTCTGAAAATTGAGATCCTGATGTCCTGATTC
>JAAUSG010000367.1 GCA_012034055.1 Leptolyngbyaceae cyanobacterium RU_5_1
TCCTCCGTCCTCCCTCCTCCGTCCTCCCTCCTCCGTCCTCCCTCCTCCCTTCCCTTGCCCGGTTCAATGACTTCACGAATCCGGTAGATTGGGCGTCCCTGGGACTCGTGATAGGTTCGCATCATCAATTCAGCTAACAGTCCAAAGCTGAAGAGTTGAACTCCGGCTAGCAGTAAAACGACTGCCAGAATTAGCAAGGGGCGATCGCCAATTGTTTCGCCAAATCCCAGCTTTAGAACGGTCAAGTACAGTCCAATTCCGGTGCCCATCAGCATTGAGACCAGACCCAGTAGTCCGAAGACGTGCATCGGTCGGGTGAGAAACTTACGCATGAATGAAATGGTGAGCAAGTCCATCACGACTCGGAAGGTGCGATCCAAGCCATATTTGCTTTTGCCAAACTGGCGTGGATGGTGACGAACGGGGACTTCTGTAATCCTGGCTCCTTCAATGAAGGCCAGAGCGGGTAGAAATCGATGCAGTTCTCCGTAGAGGTTCATGTCGGCGACGAGTTCGGCGCGGTAGGCCTTCAGAGAGCAGCCATAGTCGTGCAGTTTGACGCCCGTGACTTCGCTAATCAGCCAGTTGGCAATTTTGGAGGGCACCAGGCGCGTCAGGGTGGCGTCTTGTCGATTCTTACGCCAGCCGCTCACCAGGTCATAACCCTGATTGAGCTTGTCGATCAGCATGGGAATGTCTGCGGGATCGTTCTGCAGGTCGCCATCCAGGGTAACGATCACCCGACCCTGGGCATGGCGAAAACCAGCAGCCATCGCCGCCGTCTGTCCATAGTTGCGCCGCAGAATCAGCGATCGCAAATCCATTCGAGTCTGAGCAATCTGCTTCAAGAGTTCAGTAGACCCATCCGTAGAGCCATCGTCTACACAGAGAATCTCGTAGCTGAGAGCGGTGGTGCGCAGGCTCGTGGCGATCGCGTCAATCAAGCGCGGCAAATTCTCATACTCGTCGCGAATTGGAATCACAACTGACACGTCAGGCGAAACTGCAGCGGGTGATGTCCAGAGCCGACTGGTTTCGGTGCTCAGAGAAGTATTCATGCGTCTTAAGAGGATTCATCAGGGTACGGGCGTGTGGGAGAAGCGATGTTTCTTAAACTTTACACGTTGGGGTTGACTTGAAAAATAGGGATTAGGGGTTAGGGAAGAATTTTTATCTGCGGCGATGTGATTCTTTGAATGGCTGATGTGAGGTCATGAGAAGCGGTGTGAGATGCGACGGGAAAGGAGTGAGAGTTTTGAATTTGCAATCTGCAATCTAAAATCTGGAATCTAAAATCCCTAGCCCCTTTGGCTGATAGGCAGCAACAATCCGTCCTGCGCCGCGTAGTTGATTGTAGTATCTCTGACTGACTGGACTACCGTCTTCAGACAGGACGTCGATCGCAATCCCGTTGTGCCCCTGGTCTTTGCCGGAACTGTGGATGTAGTGGTTGTCTCCGAGGTAAAGTCCAACGTGCGTTGCTTTATGTGCTGGTCCAAAAAAGATCAAATCGCCTAAACGCAGTTCTGAACGGGCGATCGCGTGCGTGAACGCTTCCTGTTGATAAGCATCTCTGGGTAACCAAATCCCCAGTGAGGCAAATGCGGCTTGAACCAGTCCAGAACAGTCGTAGTTGGGGGCAACGGTGCCACCCCAGAGGTAGTGATTGGGCTGCGTCATGGCTGTCTGAGCGAAGGCGATCGCGCCTGGAATCCTGGCTTGAATCTCTGCTGCAGACCAGGCAATTGGCTGATAGGGCACTTCGACCTGCTCCAGGTGCTGCAAATCGTGCCTTGCCAACCAACCTGGATAGTCGTCTTCGGACAGGCAAACGTCAACTGCACCTGCGCTGGTATCAGACTGAGATTCAGACACGGGGTAGGTTCCGAGCGCTCCGAACCGTAGATAACGTCCAACCGCTGCCTGAGTTGCCAACCGCTCTAATGCTGGCGAGTCATACAGGTTTAGATTGACTCGACAACGATAGTGAACCGTAAGCAGTTCGGGGTTTTGCAAATGGAGTTGAAGATGATGCATGGCCAGCTAGCTTCACAGAATTTTTATACCAATTTCCCCGGGTTTCTCCGGACACTAAAGCGGTATTCGGGAATAGTGAAGTGGTAGATGCACCCTGATTGTCGCCCCCAGCCACAAGCTGGGGGTTTATTTAATTTAAAATTAAAAATGCAAAATGCAAAATTAAAAATGAAGAACCTCTGAATAACAGCCATTTTTAACTTTTAATTTTTAACTTTTAATTACTGCTCCCTGGTGGTCGATGTGCAGCACCTTAACGGTTGCAGTAATGCCCTGGTTTGCCCAGGTGGTGGCGATCGCACCCCGAACAATCTCTGCACCAGTGGTGTCAGACAAGGCTAGCAACGTTGGCCCGGCTCCGCTAATCACTAATCCATGTGCCCCTGACTCTAAAGCAGCGGCGTGTACGGCATCGTATCCTGGGATTAATTTCTGACGGTAGGGTTGGTGAATGCGATCGTGCAGGGCGGCGTGTACCCAGTCGGCTGTTCCAGTTTCCAGTCCGCGCAGCAGCAATCCCAAATGGGCGGTGTTGAAAATCGCGTCTGCACGACTGTAGCTGGCTGGTAAGACTTGCCGTGCGGCGGCGGTGGACAGCTCAAAATCTGGAATTGCCACAATCGGAGTGATGCTGGGATGCCAGGGAATATCGCAGATTTCCCAGCCGCTGGTTCCGCTGGCCGCAAGCCGACATCCGCCCATCAGCGCGGGCACGACATTGTCTGGATGCCCCTCGATCGCGATCGCCAATTGCAGTACGGCTTCACGAGTGAGGGGAAACCCGGCCAGGGCATTTGCACCGAGCAGTCCACCGACGATCGCGGTTGCGGAACTCCCCAATCCTCTTGCCAGGGGAACATCCAACTCGATGTTGATGTTGACCGGTGGGACAGCTTGTCCCAATTCCTGATAGAGCCGCGTGAATGCCTGATAGACCAGATTGCTGGAGTCGGTTTGAACGCGATCGGACTCTGCTCCGATCGCGGTAATGACAAGCGCATCTTGATCGGGTTCTGCTAGAGAAAACGTAAATATGTTGTACAGCGTCAGGGCAGCCCCCAAGCAGTCAAATCCTGGACCGATGTTGGCCGTTGTCGCCGGAACTGTAATGCTGGCCGTAGCAGGATTCGACATCTGAACACAATTCAAAATCCGTAGATTAGCATAGCGCAGTCTGGTTGGCGCACTTAGGCAACTTCCAGGAAAGAAATCACCAAAATTATTCCACCTGTAAATTTTCTGTTGATTGGCGATCGCTGGAGGGGCGGGTTTTGTCATCAATCTGAGGCTACAAGCAGAGTTTCTGGCTAAACCCGCCCCTACCGTCAATGGGAAATTTACAGCAAGAAATTATTCCACCTG
>JAAUSG010000117.1 GCA_012034055.1 Leptolyngbyaceae cyanobacterium RU_5_1
ACTCATAAATTCATATGACGACTGCATTCCAGCGCCTCGAGCGCTCCAACCCGTGGCAGAGCTTCTGCGAATGGGTGACCAGCACCAACAACCGCCTCTACATCGGCTGGTTCGGCGTGCTCATGGTACCCACCCTGCTCACCGCCACCGTCTGCTTCTTGATCGCCTTCATCGCTGCTCCCCCGGTGGACATCGACGGCATCCGCGAGCCCGTCGCCGGATCCCTGATGTACGGCAACAACATCATCTCCGGTGCCGTTGTCCCTTCCTCCAATGCGATCGGACTGCACTTCTACCCGATCTGGGAAGCCGCCAGCTTAGACGAGTGGCTCTACAACGGTGGTCCCTACCAGTTGATCGTCTTCCACTTTTTGATTGGCATCTTGTGCTACATGGGACGCGAGTGGGAACTCTCCTACCGCCTGGGAATGCGCCCCTGGATCTGCGTCGCCTACTCGGCTCCAGTTGCCGCTGCCAGTGCTGTCTTCTTCATCTATCCCCTGGGTCAAGGCAGCTTCTCTGACGGCATGCCCCTCGGCATCAGTGGCACCTTCAACTTCATGTTCGTCTTCCAGGCTGAGCACAACATTTTGATGCACCCCTTCCACATGCTGGGCGTTGCCGGAGTGTTTGGCGGTTCCTTGTTCAGTGCCATGCACGGTTCGTTGGTCACCTCCAGTCTGGTGCGTGAGACCACCGAGACCGAGTCTCAGAACAACGGCTACAAGTTTGGGCAGGAAGAGGAAACCTACAATATCGTTGCGGCGCATGGCTACTTTGGACGCTTGATCTTCCAATATGCCTCGTTCAACAACAGCCGTTCCTTGCACTTCTTGTTGGGAGCCTGGCCGGTAGTGGGCATCTGGTTCACGGCACTGGGTGTGAGCACGATGGCATTCAACCTGAACGGATTCAACTTCAACCAGTCGTTGGTCGATTCTCAGGGTCAGGTGATTTCGACCTGGGCAGATGTGCTCAATCGGGCCAACCTGGGCTTTGAGGTGATGCATGAGCGCAATGCGCACAATTTCCCCCTCGATTTGGCATCTGCTGAGTCTGCTCCTCTGGCTCTGGTTGCACCGCAACTCAATGGTTAGTCTTCAGTAAGATTGATGCGTTGATTGTTAGTTAAGTCAGTCAAAGAGCGCCTTCCAAGTTTGGAAGGCGCTCCTTATTTCTGACTCCATCCTGCAAGCTCTCCGCTTACCAGAGCAGCGTGTTGAGCAGGAATTACGCCAGGAATTAGCGATCGCTCTCTACACGCAAGATATTCTTTCCTTCGGTAAAGCACGAGAATTTGCTGAGATGGATAAAAGCGATCAGGGCATCAAAAAATCTTCACTCAGACAAATCTTCATCCTCTTCGAGATTGTTTTCTTCAAGTCCCAACCCAAAGAGCAGAATCTGTTCAACTTCTAAGTAGACTGAGCTTGAAAAGCTCAGTCTACTTAGCTATTTCCCTGACTGAGATCCCCGACTTCTTTGCCAAAACCCTGATTTTCCTGGATTAGCTTAATTGAGAAGTCGGGGATCTACCAACTGCCATTCAGCAACACCCTATGTCCCTCAATGCATTAATCAACTGCTGAAGATGGTCTGGCTGATGGGTTGCCATTACGGTCAAGCGCAAACGACTGGTGGGTACGGTTGGAGGACGAACGGCAGAGACGAAGATACCGGCTTGCTGGAGCGTTTTGCCCAGGTTCAGGGCTGTTGCAGGGGTATCGACTGGGAGGCAGAGGATTGGTGATTGAGTGGGGAGCGGGGAAGGAATTTTGAATTTTGAATTTTGAATTTTGAATTTTGAATTTTGAATTAGAGACTGTTTCAGCCAGCGAATGTTTTGCCAGAGTTGGGTGCGGCGATCGGGTTCTTGTTGAATGATGTGGATGGCGGTGAGGGCGGCGGTGGTGTCGGCAGGTGAGAGTCCGGTGGTGTAAATCCAACTGGGGGCGCGGTTGCGCAGGAAGTCAATCAGGGCGGCGGAGCCAGCTACGTAACCGCCGAGACTGGCGATCGCTTTGCTGAGGGTTCCCATTTGAATCAGGGGGCGGCCGGTGCAGCCGAAATACTCAACGCAGCCTGCACCTGTTTTGCCCAACACTCCGGTGGCGTGGGCTTCGTCGAGTAGCAGCATGGCGTCAAAGCGGTCTGCCAGGTCTAATAGTTGTGGTAAGGGGCAGAGGTCGCCGTCCATGCTGAAAACACTATCGGTCAGGATCAGGCAACGCCGGTAGTTGGCGCGATCGCGCTCCAGCATTTCCTTCAGCACTTCCACATTGCAATGGGCATACTCCAAAACGGTGGCTCCACTCAGGATGGCTCCGTTCTTGAGGCTGGAGTGGTTGTATGGGTCTGCCAGAATCAGGTCGCGCTTGCCGACGATCGCGCTCACCGTGCCAATGTTGGCGAGATACCCAGAACTGAAGACGATCGCGTCTTCGGTTTGTTTGAGGTGGGCGATCGCCGTTCCAACTCGCGGTGCAGTTCTCGATGTCCACTGATTAAACGCGACCCGGTGCTGCTGGTGCCGTATTCTTGGGTGGCTGAGATCGCGGCTTGGATCAGGCGATCGTCCCCTGCCAGTCCTAAATAATCATTGCTGGCGAAGTTGATGACTGGCTGTCCGTCTAGTTCTACAACGGCTCCGGGACGACCTGCGATCGTCTTTACAGAGCGATACCAATCGGCTCGATGAATCGTCTGCAGAGCTGGGTCAATCCAACGGTAAGGATTTGCCATGACCCATCATCACAACTCGTTGGGATTGATACCCAGCTCTAAAAGCTTTTGGCGCAGGCGATCGTTTTCTGCCTGAATGTTCTCCGCTCGTTGACGCTCCTGGATTTCGGCTTCTTCGGGCGTGAATACCAGCTCCCCGGCTGGGGTAAAAAAGCGCACCTGGTCATTGACAACCCCCAGATAAAGTTTCAACTCCTCACTCCAGAGCCATCCCTGGCGATCGCCCCAGAATCGCTCTAAGGAGGTTAGCAGCACAATCAATTGTTTGAGGTGGCGATAGGTTTCCAAAGGTGGCTCGTCACTCAATAAATCACCGGGTGGGAAGATGGGAATGTCGGGCTGATTGCTAAGAACCATTGCTCTGACCTGAGACGAGAAGTGATTTCAGTTTAATCCCCAATTCCATTCAGTTGCATGTAGCTGAGCAGCCAGTTGGAGATCGTGGCGCGGCGGGTTTTGCGCGGAATTAATTCACCGACTTTGTAACCCTGAAATCCCAGTTTCTCCTTCAAAAGCTGCTTGTTTTCGGCTGGAATGGAGCGCGTCAGCTTGACAGTTGCCGGGCGGCTGTCAATGAAATCAGGTGGTTCTGGATAGTCGGCTTGCCAGTCTGGTGATACAGCCGTTGTATCCCAGACGTTTGCGGTTTCGTCATACCGGTAGCCCAGGTAGTGCCAGGCGAGCTGGTTCACAGTGACATCATCCAGTGCATCGTCGAGAATTGCCCAAATGGTTTCCGATGTTAGGGGTGGCAGGTCAGGCATTAGTTTGTATTATCGTGGATCGGTCATCTACAACTCTATCTCCTACGACTGGCTATGGAACTTATACGAGCACATGTGTTGATCTCTGGACGAGTTCAGGGAGTGGGCTATCGGTTTTCTACCCAGGATGTTGCATCGGTGTATGGACTGGCGGGGTGGGTGCGGAACTTGCCGGATGGGTCTGTGGAAGCAGTGTTTGAGGGCGATCGCGCCTCGATAGAGGCGATCGTCCGCTGGTGTCATAAGGGACCACCCAGTGCTGTGGTTGAGAAGGTTACGGTTCAGTACGAGCAACTGGAAGGCTTGAATGGGTTTGAGATTCGGCGATCGCGGTAAACCAAAACGATACCAGCCAGGATTAGCACAAACCCAAGTCCGTGAAACCATTGCAGTTTTTCGCCCAAAGACACCATCGCCATGATGCTGCCCAATACTGGAACAAGAATGTTGTTAAAACACGTCAATCACCCTAAATCACAATTAGCAGCGTACCGACGAATGAAATCGCAATGCCAATGGCTTGACGCCGCGTAATTGTGTCTCGGAAAAACAGGTAAGACATGATGACCACAATCAAGGGCATGGCGGATTGCATTAATACGGCATTGATTGCGATCGTGAATTGCAACCCCTTATAAAGCAACGTGTTAAAGGTAGCAATCCCTAATCCTGATAACAGCAGCAGCACCTGCCAATGGCGCAAAATTTGATGCCAATCTTTTTGGAGCTAAGGCCACGCGGGTGCAATGATGATTAAAAGCGCCGTCAGCCAGCGCCAAAATGCCAATCCAACTGGGGGAATTTGAGTATGTACTGCGCGTCCAATAATGGCATTGCCGGCCCAAAAGAGAACGGTAAAAATTAGCAGAACGTAGGGAAGATTGAAGAGATGCAACCTTGCTACAGAAAGTCCAGGTGAACGCTTGCCAGATGTAGGAGGAGGCATCGCAAATTCAAAATCGAGATCAGCAATCAGGTTATCGGAGCTGTCAGCAATACTACATCACCCAGTGAGTGGATTATCGCTGATGGTTAAGGGTTCACAGCTTGAGTCGTCCAACCTACCACGGAGTCGAGCTGATACAGCCAACGGTTCTGTGGATCGCCTCGCAGTTCTAGGCGATCGACCTGGATCGGGTCGAGCAGCAATAGGCAAAAGTGGGGTAAGGGAGTGATGAGGAGCAAGCATCCTACTCCATCCACCAGGGCACCAGATAGCGGGCATCGCGCAGGCTGGCGTCCAGAGATTGATAGTCAGGCTCGTGGCGACTCACGAGCGCCCAGAAGTCTTTGGAGTGGTTGAGGTGTACGGTATGGCACAACTCGTGAATGAACACGTACCGCACCAGTGGGGTGGGTAGGAACAGGAGTTTGCAGTTGAGGCTGATTGTTTTACGAACCGAGCAACTGCCCCAAATCGTCTTTTGCTGACGAATGGATGCTTTCTTGAACGGCAGCTTGATCTCTTGGCTCACCATTCGTAGCCAGGAGGGTAGATGGGTTCTGGCTTTGTGCGCGACCCACTCTTGCAACATAGCTTTACAGGTATCTGAGTCGGTGATGTCGCCTCGCAACATAAGCGCAAAGTTGGGCTGCTCAACCAGTTGAATGTCTGCTCGACGGGTGGAACCATATTCAACCTGCCAGTTTTCAGCGATCGCCTGCAGGGCAATTTGCTGAGGGCGATCGTCGGAAACATCAGTTCCAACCAACGCCTGCTGGGTTGCCATCCGCCGACTGACTCGCTCAATCCAGTGCTGCTTTCTCTGAAGGATTTCAGGAATCCGTTTCCGGTCAAACCCTTTGGGAACAATAACTTCCAGATCTCCTTTAATTGACATTTTTAAGGAGATGTGTTTAGCCTTGGAGCTTTCTCGAATCGTGTAATCTAGCGACATCTCACATCGTTACTGACTGCGCTATCCACCCATGATGCCTCAAATAAGCGGTCGGTCGCCTAACAAAATTAACGTTCCCAGCGTCTTGACGATAAGTGAAACTTATTACGTCGGCTGGACGGACAAAAGGAAGATGGCTACCGACTTAAGACGGGACAGCAACGTCGGGAAGGAATTCAGGAGTCAGGAGCCAGAAGCCAGGAGAGGTACTGAATTCAGAATTCAGAATTCAGACTCCTGCCCTCCCCAAGTGTCCCAGCATAAACCGGTAACCCCTTTCAGTACATAGACTGCCAACAAGTACACTGGTGCAGGTAAAATTTCAAAGCTGTTTGTTATTGTGTGCTTCGGTATGCATCAGGGGTGAATGCTGTGATGATTAACATGTTACTAATGGCAGCTAGCATTGCTCGTTGTTGCCTTTTTAGATCCAAAATACAAAACTATGTGTTGTTTGGCTGTTTGATCTTGCTGTCCACTGCGTCCTGCTCAGAGGTTGAAACAACGAATGTTTCAGTCCAGGTCGGTCAGCAAAAACCTGGTCGAGCGTTGACAACGGGTGCAATTCCAGATCAAGACCCAGAGAAACTGCAGCGCCTGTACGGTAAGTTGGCGAAATATCTGGAAAAAGAATTGCAGGTGAAGGTTGTCTACAAGCCCGTGACTGACTATACGGCTGCGGTCAGTGCTTTTAAGGTCGGTGACATTGATATGGTCTGGTTTGGTGGGCTAACTGGAACGCAGGCACGCTTGCAAGTGCCGGGAGCGGAGGCGATCGCTCAACGAGACATTGACGCCCAATTCCACAGTGTGTTCATTGCCAACACCAGAAGCGGTATTCAGCCGCTCCAAGACCTCAAAGAGTTGACTGAGTTAAAGGGACATACCTTCACCTTCGGGAGCGAGTCCTCAACCTCCGGACGCCTGATGCCCCAATATTTTCTTCAGCAAGCAGGCGTGAAGCTAGCCGATTTCAAGGGGCAGGCTGGCTTTTCCAAATCCCACGACGCCACAGTGGAGCTGGTTCAAGCCGGTACTTATGAAGTTGGTGTGCTGAATGAACAGGTCTGGGAAAGCCGGTTGAGCAGGGGAACCGTTGACAAGAGTAAAGTCAAAGTGATTTGGCGGACACCCGCCTATTACGACTATCACTGGGTGATTCATCCAGCGGTTCGCGAGGATTTTGGTCCTGACTTTGTGGATAAGGTTCAGGCGGCCCTGCTCAAGCTAGATCCTCAAAAACCGGAGCATCAGGAGATTTTGCAGCTGTTCGGTGCGGCTAAGTTCATTTCCACAAAAAACGAGAACTACGCTCAGGTCGAGCAGATTGGACGTGAGATTGGCAAGATTAAGTGATTAGTAGTGGTTGGTGGTTGGTTATTGGGTAGCAGGTGTCAGGTATCAGGTGTCAGGGGCTATCTTTGAGCTAAAGCAGGTAACACAGCAGTTTGGTCGGTTTCAAGCGCTGACCAACGTCAGCCTGCGGATTCAAGCTGGGGAGCGAGTTGCCCTGGTGGGGTCAAGTGGGGCGGGTAAAAGTACGCTGATTCAGTTGCTGAATGGAACTCTGCTGCCCACTCAAGGTGAGGTTTGGGCATTTGGACACAATCTCAGCCAGCTCAGGACGCGGCCGTTGCGGCGAGTTCAGCGACAGATTGGCACGGTCTACCAGCAGTTTCATCTGGTGGATAACCTGCCAGTGATTCACAACGTGAATGCAGGACATTTGGGACGCTGGTCATTTGCAAAGGCGTTGCTGTCGTTGGTGGTGCCGCAGGAGGTGAGGACGGCGGCACAAGCTTTGACCCAAGTGGGAATTCCAGAGAAACTATATGTCCGCACCGATCGCCTATCGGGAGGACAACAACAGCGAGTCGCCCTGGCACGGGTGTTGGTGCAAAATCCGCTGGTGATTCTGGCGGATGAGCCGATCGCTAGTCTTGACCCGGAACTGAGCCGAGAAATCATGGAATTGCTCTGCAAGCTGTGCGTCGAGGGGGGGCGCACGCTGGTGGTGAGTCTACACGCCCCAGAGATTGCCAAAGCATATTGCGATCGCATCGTTGGTTTGCGCCAGGGGCAGATTGTTTTCGATCTGCCTGCAGCCCAACTTTCGGCTGCCGCGATCGCAGCGTTATACCGTCTGGTAGACCCAAACAGCACGCCATGATTGACGCTGATCCACCAGCATCCCGTCCACTCCTCGCCAGTCCAACGATTCGGTGGCTACTGATTGCGCTGGGAGCGATCGTCCTCGCGCTGATTCCAACTGGGCTGCTGCAAAAAGACCTGATCAACATCGGTGGATTGCCACAACTTTGGCGATTTATCCAGGCTAGCCTCCATCCCGACCTCAGTCCTGAACTGCTGGCAGTAACCCTGGATGCCACGCTAAAAACTCTCGCCTATGCCGTCTGCGGAACCTGTTTTTGCGTCCTGCTGGGAGCTGTGGGCGGAGTGCTGTGTTCAGAGGTTTGGTGGGAAGCAGTGAGGGGGAGGTGGGGAGTCCTCACTCGTGCCCTCCTCGCTGTTCCCCGTGCGATTCATGAGCTGATTTGGGGATTGCTGTTTGTCAACCTGTGGGGGCTGGATCCACTGACGGCAGTGCTGCGATCGCGCTTCCTTTCGGAGCCATTACGGCCAAGGTTTTCTCGGAAATCCTGGATGAAACACCCGGTCAACCGTTGCAGGTGTTACTGAATAGTGGGGTTGCTCCATTGACGGCGTTTTTCTACACCTTGCTGCCACAAGCATTCCTGAACCTGTTGTCCTACACGTTCTACCGATTTGAGTGTTCGATTCGCTCTGCAACCGTGCTGGGCATGATTGGAGCCGGTGGACTGGGATATCAGCTTTTGCTGAGTCTGCAATCTCTGCGCTACGAGCAAGTCTGGACGTTTATTTATGCGCTATTTTTCCTGAATGGACTGGTCGATTTCTGCAGCGCATGGCTACGACGACAGCTAGGATGCGCCAGTCGGTTGGATTTGAACAATACGGCGAGGGGCAAGAGGCGAGAGGCAAGAGACACGAGGGGGAGGAGAGGGGGAGAGGGGGATGAGGGGATGAGAGAGACGCGGGGACGCGGGGACGCGGAGAATATTCAATCTGCAATCTGCAATCTGCAATCTCCAATCTCTCCACGCTTTATCCTTTACCTTTTATCCTTCATCCTCCTCATCGTCTTCTCATTCTGGTACGTACATGCTGATTTCAGTAGGCTCTGGTCTGCCAGAACGTATCGATTTTTGGGAAACATTTTGCAGGCGTCGGTGCCGCCGGATTTGAGCACCGTTGGGCAACTGTTGCCACTGTCGCTGCAGACGGTGGCGATGTCGGTGTTGGCGATCGCGCTTGCTGCCCTGGGGGGAATGCTGTTGTCCTTTCCAGCGGCCCACAACCTCTTACTTCCGGGAGGGTTGCTGAATCCCACGCGACCAGGAGCGGGTTCAGCGATCTGGGCGTGGGGAGTCGTGTTGCTGACACGGGCGGTGCTGTTGCTCAGTCGGGCTGTTCCGGCTCCGTCCTGGGCGTTGGTCGTGTTGTTTGTGATGTTTCCGGGTATCTTGCCGGGGGCGATCGCGCTGGGAATCCACAACCTGGGAATTTTAGGCCGGCTCAAAGCAGAGGTGGTGGAAAACCTGGATACACGCCCCTTAGAAGCTTTGAAAGCGCAAGGCGCACCGGGAAATTCCATTTTCCTGTATGGCATTCTGCCGCCGACCTTACCCCGCTTTCTGGCCTATGACTTGTACCGCTGGGAGGTCTGTATGCGGGAAACAGTGATTGTGGGGCTAGTGGGGGCGGGTGGTCTGGGCTACTTGATGACAGAGCAACTAAGCAGCTTTGACTACCGAGGACTTGTCGTTACTCTGGGCTGCTTTTTGGTGCTGACGTTTTTGATTGATTGGATCAGTGCAACGGTGCGGCGATCGCTACGGTAGTAGACTGGGCAGTTTAATTGGGGAACCAGAATCGCCAGGGGTAACATCCGGGGTAAGCCTTCGGCAGGCTGCGCCAACGCATCGTCTGTCCGTCCTAAAGAGAGAAAACCAATTCTGGTTGTTGGAGTCATCCACCAGGCAGGGCGTTGTCTAGAGCGCGAGAAAGAGTCAGACAGGGTTCGCCCTGCATTTTTCGCCAGTAGCGCTGAATCCCACGTCTTTCAAGCGTGGGAGTGCGTCACATCATGCCCATGCCACCCATGCCACCCATCCCACCCATGCCGCCCATCCCACCCATGCCGCCGTCGGGTGGGCCACCGGCTGGTTTTTTCTCTGGTTTCTCAACAATCAACGCTTCGGTGGTCAGCACCATGCCAGCGATCGACCCCGCGTCCTGCAGAGCAGAGCGCACGACCTTAGCGGGATCAATGATGCCAGCCGCAATCATGTCTTCAAACTGATTGGTGAGGGCATTGAAGCCAACGTTAAAGTCCATACTACGGACTTTCTCAACGATCACGGAACCTTCAACCCCAGAGTTATCGGCAATCTGACGCAGCGGAGCCTCCAGCGCTTTGATCACAATGTCGGCTCCAATTTGCTCGTCTGGATCGAGCGTATTCTTGATTTCACTGACTTTGGGAGCGAGGTGAATCAGGCTGACGCCGCCACCGGGAACAATGCCTTCTTCAACGGCGGCTTTGGTTGCATTCAGGGCATCTTCAATCCGATACTTACGATCCTTTAGCTCAGTTTCGGTAGCCGCACCCACTTTGATCACGGCAACCCCACCGGATAGTTTGGCGATCCGCTCCTGCAGCTTTTCTTTGTCATAGTCGGAGTCCGTCCGCTCCAATTCTTGCCGGAGTTGAGTAATTCGCTTGTTGACCGGGTCTGAGTTTTCGGTGCCAGAAACGATGGTGGTATTGTCCTTGGTAATCGTGACCTTGCGGGCTTTGCCCAGCATATCGAGGGTGACACCATCCAGGCTCAAGCCAATGTCTTCAGAGATGACCTGACCGTTTGTGAGTACAGCGATATCTTGCAGCATCGCTTTGCGGCGTTCACCAAAACCCGGCGCTTTGATGGCGGCGATCGCCAGCACGCCCCGCAAACGATTCACCACCAGTGTTGCCAGGGCCTCTCCTTCAATGTCCTCGGCAATCACTAACAAGGGTTGACCCGAACGGGCAACTTTTTCTAAGACGGGAACCAGATCTTGAATCGAGCTAATTTTCTTGTCCGTCAGCAGCAGCAGCATGTTTTCGTACTCAGCAATCATGCGCTCGGTGTCGGTGACAAAGTAGGGTGAGACGTAGCCGCGATCGACCTGCATCCCCTCAACAATCTCCATCTCAGTGGCCAGGGACTTGGACTCTTCAACGGTGATCACCCCGTCTTTACCCACTTTGTCCATTGCCTGGGCAATCATGGCACCGACTTCTTCATCGTTACCAGAGGAAACCGTGGCAACCTGGGCGATCGCGTTGCCTTCAATTGGCTTCGCGATCGCCTTAATTCCGCGACTAACTTGGCAACCGCTTTTTCGATTCCCCGACGCAGGGCAACTGGATTGCTCCCCGCCGTCACGTTTTTTAGCCCTTCCTGGATCATCGCTTGCGCCAGCACCGTTGCGGTTGTGGTGCCGTCTCCTGCCAAATCTTTGGTTTTGGAAGCAACTTCCTGAATTAACCGGGCCCCCGTGTTTTCCAGCGGGTCTTCTAGCTCAATTTCTTTCGCGATCGTGATCCCGTCGTTCACAATCTGTGGAGCACCAAATTTTTTCTCTAGCAAAACATTTCGACCTTTCGGACCCAATGTTACCCGAACAGCATCAGCTAGCGCATTAACACCGCGCTCTAGTGCTTGCCGAGACTCATCATCAAAGACAACAATCTTTGCCATAACAACTCGCTTAGTTCTCCAAATTGAATTTAGCACTCCAGGCAGTCGAGTGCTAAAAAAATCTTCGGTTCATCAAATCGCTTTCCTGACCAGGATGACCGTGCAACGACAATTACGGGCGATCGCCTCCGGAATATTCCCATGAATGGCTTGCTGCAACAATCCTTCCCGGCTGGCTCCTAAGACAATCACGTCACACTGATCCTGGCGAGCCATATCCACAACGGCCTCAGCCACTGAATTGGCACAGACAGACGTGACGACAACGGTACTCTGAAGCTGTTGCTTCAACAGAGCTGCGTCATGGTACAGCGGACCGGAGTCGTAGTCTGTATCTGAAGGCGAGGACACATGGCAGAGGCGAATTTCTGGCTGTTTGCTCAACGAGGCTAGGGCAGGCAACAGTTTGACGGCGTGCTGAGCGTTGGGTCCGCCTCCAATCGGGACTAACCAACGGTTCAATTGGGTCAATTGCAACAGAGCCTGAACGGGAGGTCGTGGCAGCCCCGTCAGTTCTGGTTTAGACGCCACGAATGTTTCACTCAGTTTGACTAAGACAACATCACAGGCAGCCTGCCGAATTGCCGTGTCCACGGTGTCTCCAAAGATGCGACCGGGGGTGGATGTACTGCCTTTCCAACCCATCAGCAGCAGATCGATGTGGCGCTCCTTGACGGTTTCTAAGACCGCTTCAGCGATGCTGTGGGCAGCCCGCACCTGCGTGTGTACCGGAATTTGCCAGGCGTCTCCCTGTTGAACCACTCGTTTGAGCAGACGGCGACAGCGGGTAGTATTGACGGGCGTTTCGGCAGGTGAATTGTGGCGAGGCACGCAAATAACCTGCAGGCATTCAATTTCAAAGTTGCGATCGCGGGCGATCGCCAGGGCCAGTTTCATCAACCCGTCAGCCGTTTGCGGATTGCTCAGCGGCAACAGCAAGCGTCCTCGACCGGTAGCCGGCGATCGCGTTTGATACACCCCATAGGACGGCTCTGGTCGGGGCCCAATTCGCTCTGACCCTCCCCGCAGTTTGTCAGATTCAACCCGCAGAATATCACTGCGCGTAATAATACCAACGAGCTTGCGATGATCCACAACGGGTAAGCGGGATAGCTTGTAGTGAGACAGCAGGTACAATACCTGGCTCAATGTGTCTCCAGGACTGACCGTGATTGGTCGGGGCGTCATGATTTCGTGCAACCCTGCCGTTCCTAGCAACTGTCGTTGAGCCACTTTATCTAAATCGGTTTGGGTGACAATTCCCACCAGCTTGCCATCGTCTACGATCGGAAACCCACGGTGGTGAGAGTTAGAGAACGCGGCGATCGCCTCCTCCAGGGTCATGTGGCTATTCAACGTTTCAACCCTGGTCTGCATCACTTCAGTCGCTGTTAACGTTGCCCACAGCCCATCATCAATTCCCTCCGGCTTCAACTGAATTCCCTTCAGCTCCAGCAGATGCGTGTAGAGCGAACCGGGAGCCAGTCGCTCTGCCACCAGGTAAGCAGTTACAGCACTAATCATCAGCGGCAGGATCAGGTTGTAGTTCAGCGTAATTTCAAACACAATCACGATCGCGGTAATCGGCACCTTGGCAACCGCGCCAAAAAACGCCCCCATCCCAGCCAGTGCATAAATGATCGGTTCTCCATCCAGCACTAGATTGGCCGTGAGTCCCACCAGTTGCCCCAACGCCGCCCCCAACACCAAACTGGGAATAAACAAGCCTCCCGGAGTCTCAGCACTGCAGGCCAGAATTGAGAGCACAAACTGCACCACAAAGGCACCGGCTGTGATCCGCCAGTCCGCCATCCCCCTCGTTAAAAACCCCTGCAGGTCGTGGTGTCTCGAAACTCTGGCGGCAGGAGGGCGATCGTTGCCCCGGAAATCAACCCCGCTAACCCAATTTTCCAGGGCAGCCCAATCCGTAGATGGCGACGACTAAACTTCAGGCTGGCCAGGATGCTGCGATTAAACAACGCGGCCAAAACCCCCGTCAGTATCCCTAGCAGTAAAAAGAAGGGAATCTCTCGCGGCGAAAGACCCGTTTGGTAAAGCGTTGAATGCGTACCCAGATTCAAGCTAGAACCGGCTAACACTCGCGAAACAACTCCACCGGTGAATGAGGCCAAAATGGCGGTTCCCAGGGTCAGGCTGGAGACATCGTGGAGCAGCTCTTCAATCACAAACAACACGCCGGCGATCGGCGCATCGAAGCCTGCCGCTAAACCCGCCGCTGCTCCTGCCGCAATCAACTGGCGCTGATGATCCGGTGAAGCCGGAACCCATCGACTGAGCTGAGCCGCCAGTGCCGCTCCAATTTGAACTGTCGGTCCCTGGCGGCCTAAGACAAACCCAGAGCTGAGGGTTAAGGTGGTGCTCAACAGTTTGACGATCGCAACCCGCAAATTTAACGCAATGGGCACGTAAGCCAATGCTGCCTTAACTTGAGGGATTCCACTCCCAGTTGCTTCTGGGGCAACTCGCTCAATCAGCAACCCTGCCAAAAATCCGCCCCCCAGCCCCACTGCCGGAAGCAATAACCAGGCTGGTAATAGTAAGGATTCTTTAACCCGCCAGCCGCCTAACCAGTAAACGCTTTGCTTGAGTAAGACGGCTGCCGATGCTGCAATTAAACCAATTAAAACAGCTTCAAGAATTGCCAGCCGTTTCGGCTTCAAGAATTGACGAAAGGCGTTGGAAGCAGTTGAAAATAGCATGAAATAGCCGAATGCACTCTGTATGAGAGAAGCATATGAATGCTGCGTTCTAGTGTTCAAATTACCATTAACCTTTCCCATCCATGCTGTGTAAATAATTTATGTTGGCTATTTATCAATCCTTCAACCTGAGCAAAATTTCGTTCGTTCTATTTAGATGCTTACACTCCGCTCACCCTCGCTTAAATCAGTGAGTCGTACTGTATCGCAAATTCTAGTTAGTGAGTACTGAATTTGTAGACCTTTGATTTGAAGCAAATTAGTAGATTCTAATAAGGGAAAATATGGTATCAGTGTAGTATGATCTCTAGAGCTTATTTAGCTTCTAGCGCTTTTGATTTAAAGCTATCGTTATAGCGAATCAATAAGCATCACTAACCTGAATCCTAATTGAGACTCCCTCAACGTAAATTGATGAGTAAAAAGAAGAAATCTGAACCACTAACGGGTGAAGCTCTGCTTAAGAAGGTCAAAGAGCTAGAAAACCTGAGCAAAGAAGAAAAGGCAAGGGAATGCGGTTATTACACTGTTACAAAGAACGGTGTAGAACGAGTTAACATGATGAAGTTTTTAAATGCTCTGATTGATGCAGAAGGGATTGAGCTGGACGGAAAAGCGAGTCCAAATGGTCGTGGAGGACGCAGTGCTAGCTATCGGATTAGTGTGCAATCGAATGGCAACCTGCTGATTGGAGCTGCTTATACTAAGCAGATGGATCTGAGACCAGGTGATGAGTTTGAAATTTCTTTAGGACGTAAGCACATCCATTTAAAGCAGATTGATCGGATTGACGATGACGACGAACTTTGATGCGCCAAGCAGGACCTGTTGAATGCCCTTAAAATTCCCTTTTTAGCCAACTCATTAAACCTGATGGAATCAATTGACTGGGTAAGTGTTGCACCGGCCGCCTTCGCGATCGCCATTTTTATCGGCGGCATGTTAATGATGTTTGCCGGAATCTGGAACAGCCGCGATCGCTAACGTTCAAGACAATTCAGCGAAACGTTCTACAGACTCTGTGTTCTAAACCTTAAGGTGTGAACAGAATCTGCACGCCTAAATTTTCCTTGGAGAAACTGCAGCATTTCTAGGGCGCTGAAGGGTATACAAAATTCATAACTCTCTCTTGTTTTTTTGCTTCTCACCTAATTCTTACGGCAAAAACGGAGCTAAGTTGAGATGGGGTTCCACCACATCAGCCAGCATATCTAGAAGCATCTCCCGCTGTTCACGGTAGTTTGCCACCCCAGTTGGCAGCGATCGCAATCCTCGCTGTTGGCGGAGACGATTCAACCAGGCACGACGCCAGGGACCATTATCGAAAATACCGTGCAAATAGGTGCCCCAAACGGATTGAGGCTCGTCTACCACGCCTAAGCTGGGGTCATCAAATAGGAAATTGATGCCGCTGGCTTCCTCCATCAGTCGAGATCGTCCCTGATGAATCTCGTAGCCGGTCACGGGTAGCCCATCCTGGGGATAGTTGGAGGTCACGACCCGCTGACGAGCAACCTTCTGCCCAGCAATAACCGTTCTCAGGGGGAGCAATCCCAACCCTTTGTAGCGCCCCTCCTGCCCCTCAATTCCTTCCGGGTCTGCCAAAATTTTGCCCAACATCTGATATCCACCACAGATACCAAGTACAGTGCCGCCTGCGGCGACGTAATTCTGGATTTCTTCTGCCATGCCGGTCTTATGCAGCACAATCAAATCGGCAATGGTGGTTTTAGAGCCAGGAATGATGACGGCATCGGGATGTCCTAGTGGCGGCTTGGGGCTAATGTATTTGACCGAGACAGTGGATTCAGCTTCGAGCGGGTCAAAGTCGGTGAAGTTGGAAATGCGAGGTAACCGAATCACTGCAACGTTGATGTCACTGCTTGCGTTGGGCGATCGCGACTCCATTAAACTGAGGGAATCGATTCTGCCGGAAACGCTTGAACTCGAAGCCAGGGGATCAC
>JAAUSG010000368.1 GCA_012034055.1 Leptolyngbyaceae cyanobacterium RU_5_1
TTGCCTGAAAATCATGAAGCGATGGTGTATGTCGTCATGATTCGGTTGATGCTGCGGCGATTAACGAACAACCGCCGAACGAGGAAGCCGAAAACTGCTTAAACAACATTTACAAACAGTTTCTGAAGCCATCAATCAGGCAATGGTTCAGATGCTTCCCAGCTTAATGCGATCGCAGTAGTTTCTCTGCTAATTCTTAATCGAATGATTGACTCACTTTGCTCAATCTTTGCTCCAGGATTTTTAGATCTAGAAAGGTTTAGGCTAGAATGAATCTATTGCAGTTGATCAACCGGGTGTGCTACGACCACCCAATCGGGTGACTTAAACCACGTCCAGCTCGGAATCTGTAGCTTTCTCTTAAGAAAAACTCCAAATCTGGACGTGGACAAGGCTTAGTGGTGTGTAACTCCTGTATTTCTCTACTAAAATGAGCCGTAAAGCTTCTGCACAGGGTGCCGATCAGAGTTCCGTTCAAGCCATCCTTGAACAAAATGTTGAAGCGGCAGTTGAGCCATTCAATCCAGCGCCATCTAATCAAACAGCGCTTCCTGAAGAAGATGCTGCATCAGACATCGATTCGACGTGCCATACCAATTTACTCGATCAGGCAAATCAGCTCACGGCCAAGGCTAAAGTTGCTTTGATCCGTAGACTCATTACCCAACTTGGAACGGATCATATTCAATTGATTTTAGAATTTGGGTTGCGAGAAGTTGGGGAGCGTTATAGCCGAGGAGTTGCATCCGTTTCGGAAAGTCACAATACTCGTCTATTACTCAAAAAGGATTACAGCTATCAGGACCGGGGACTTAGTCAACCAACCCAATACTATGTTTATCTCAGACGGCGCAAACCTAAGCTAGACCGATATATTGGCGCTCTGTTTTACATTCCTCAAGGATGTACACTGTCTTATTTTTTGGATGCACAAGGACGAATCATTTTCAACCCACCGCACAATATTTTTCAACTGCAAGACTCTACGGATTCTGCTGTCATTCAAGTTGTTCGTCTAATTTGTTTAGAACCACCGCCACCAGACTATACCTTCACCAAACAGCAGAATGATACTCCAGAGATTCATTTACACCTGGAGTATCTTGATCTGAAAACCTATCAACCGCTTACTAAACAGTCCTATTTGTTTCCCGCCTGTATGTATGAAGGGGGCAAGCTCGATCGCTACCGCTGGCAAGTGTCAACCGTCTCGCTAACACCTGCGCTTCCTGTGGCTTCCGCTACGCTTCCTGCTTCCTCTGCGGCTTCTGTTCCTGCTCATCATTCCCCTACTTCCTTTCCCAAACCTGACTTAGCTGCCCCTCTGCTCGATAGTGAGTTGCCTGCCCTCCTTGATGAACTCGATCAGGTAACGTTACCCAGTGTGGATAGGGAAACGTCCTTTCATCATCCTGAGACTGTTGCTGAAAAGAATCCCCCTCAGCCTGTGCGTCGAGTGCTGGAGTTGCCCACCATCAAGTCACTCACCTTCTCGTCCAATTGCAATGACTCAGATACCATTGTAAGACGAATGCGTCTCTGGGTTGCCTGGAGCGAGAAGGCGATGCCGCAATCAAAATGGGATGTTACCCAAAATGGTGCGGTGTATACGCTGATGAATGCTCATTTCAAGCGCCGGATTCTCACCTTTGATCGCGATCGCGCCTCGATCACCCTGGAAAATTCGCTGCCTGTGTTGATGAAGTGGTTCCATGACCTGGGTTTAGCCGTTTCGCAAGCGCAACAACAGAGCCAATATAGCGCCGCCCAGTTGAAGCTGGCGCATAGCCTGTTTGTAGATATGAGCCTGCCTCAGAACGACCCAATGGTAGTGCTGAAAAAGCTATTTGGACTTGAGTTTTCCAAACCCGTGCTCAACAGAGACTAATGTCAACAACACCTATTGATGCGGCAATTATTTCAGTGCTAATCACCCGCCTACTGAGTGCATTGACGCTGCCGAATCTATGGGAGTGGGGAGTAACATGCTGGATTTTGTTGGGGTATGGCGCGATCGCGCTGCCCATCGGGTTCTCTCAAGGCTTCTTGCAGTTCAACCCCTGGCGTGCCTCTAGATGGCACTATGGACTGCTGACCGTGCAGCTCTTTTTCATGCCGGCCCTGGTTGAGGAACTGATTTTTCGCGTGCTGCTGCTTCCCCATCCCAAAGCTGGCGTCACCTGGCAACTGTGGACAACGTGGGCGATCGTCAGCCTGATTTTGTTCATCGTTTACCACCCATTGGAAGCCAAGACTTACTATAAACAAGGCTCTCCCACCTTCTTCAATCCCGTATTCTTAACCCTGGCTGGACTACTCGGAGTAGCCTGCACCCTTACCTACCAGCTCACAGGCTCCCTGTTGACCCTCACCGTGATTCACTGGATTGTCACAACCGCCTGGTTAACCCTCTTCGGCGGCATGGAACAACTGCATCCACAAGACTCAAAAGCGTATGGTCAATGACGCTGGTTAGTTGGGATGACGGAACATTGGAAACAGGGGCGGCGATGTTCCTGCTTGAATGGTGCCGAGCAGTTCAAATCCATGCCGTTCGTAGAATGGAATGTTGCTGGGTTTTGAGGATTCAAGATAGGCGGGCATGTGGGTGCGATCGCACTGCGTCAGGACATGCTGCATCAAGGCAGACCCATATCCCTTACCCTGCTGGATCGGTTCTACTCCCAGGATCGACAAATACCAATGGGGTTGAGTGGGGTGATAGTGACCCATCTGTTCGAGGATGGGAAACAGATCGGCTTGATTTTGATCGGCAACACTTTGCTGAAACAGCGCGATCAGCGGCTCAACATCCGGTTCGACTCCCGGTGGGAACCAGAGTGCTGCACCGATGTAGCCATCAATGTAGTCAGCCGTATTGTGCTCAAAGGCTTTGCCCCCAAACGTTCTGACAAACTGTGGAAAATAGGTCAGGTATTGATGGGGTTCGGGATACATCCACCGCATCATGGGGTCGGTGCTAAACGCCAGCACTTCCATTGCAACAACATTGGCTTCGTCGGATACCGTGACCGTCTTAATCGTCGCCGTCATTGGCGTTACATCGTTCACCGATTTTGCATCCAGAGGTTTCGTATACATCGTTGTCTCCTGCTTTTTTAAGGGGTGGAAATCGTTATTCTAAGGGTAATTGATCAATGTTCCGAAAGCATGATTGGAACGCCCTAAATTACAACCCTCCCCATTTCACGGGTTGCGCATCTTTTTGGGTCGTTTTGACCACCTGGTAGCCCCTGCTTTCTGCCCAGTCTTTGGCCGCCCTCTCTAAGAGGATGTTTGAAAAGGTGGTCTGTGATGTCAAGCACTCAGTGATCCCCCCTAGCCCCCCTTAATAAGGGATTTAGGGGATCTTGCACGCTTTGCGACGGACAGTAGG
>JAAUSG010000118.1 GCA_012034055.1 Leptolyngbyaceae cyanobacterium RU_5_1
GGGGCATTTGCCCTTTCCCGAAGGGTTACTTTTGAATTTTCCCCTCATCTCCCCCATCTCCCCATTTCCCCACCTCCCCACCTCCCCACCTCAACGGCAACTCAGCCGGATTCTGGCAAATCACTGGCAGCCAGGTTGCACACAAAAACTCTGCCTCTAGCGCTTGAAGTCGTTCCCGTGCCTCTCGGACGGACAAGTAGAATGACTGCCCCCCAGAGAAAGCAACCAGAAAATGCTTCAGGAATTCTTGAGCGACGCGATCGGGCACCGGTTCGCGCATCACAATCACCTGGGGAATTTGCAAGTCAGCTAAATCCCACGCCAATCCCAACCCATCACAGGAGTTGAAAATAGCCAGCTTCAACCCCCGCTCGATCGCCTTTTTGAGCGCAAATTTTAACTCCGCGATCGTCAGACTCTCCCTCACATTCAAATAAATTCTTCCTATCCCCTGTTCCCTATTCCCCATCCCCCCACTCGAACTATGCCCAGCAAAGAACAGTACATCCCAACCCGGTTGCCAAAGCTGTTGATTCAACTCGTCTCGCTCTGGCTCAACCAGTAGCCGCAATTCCGTATTGGGCAGTTTCTCCAGCAGTTGTTGGTCTCGGTGAATATTGATGCCCCGCGAATTGCCCAGAACGGCCAGAATCCTGACGATTCCGCTCGTCGGTTGAGAACTCGTTTTGATGGAACAGGTATAGTCGGGCAGACTCAGCGCTGGCTCTGCTTTGGGGTAGTCTGCAAAAACTGCCAGAGGTGCCAGGGAAGCCGCAGCAGTTGGTGATTCTCGGCTGTAATGATGACGCGGATTTCATCAGTCGGGACTAGACGGGTGCGGAGGTGGCGATCGATGTTCCGAAACGCATCCGAGTTCAGCCACCGATTCAGAGCGTGCTGCAGCTCCTGGCAGACCTGTTTGAACTCGGACTCTGACACATCGGTGACATAGGTCTCATCGGTTTCAATTTCAAATTCATCGGCTGTTGTCCTCAACCGTCGCCAATGTCGGTGCGCATACAAGGCTGCGTACAACTGTTGCCAGCGGGGATACAAGGAGCCAAACTCCGGTGCGGCAGGCAAGCTGCCGGTAATTTGCATCGGGGTAACGCGATCGCCCAACCAAAGTTGCGCCGTCACCGTTGCACAGCCCTGAGACCAATCTCCTTGACCCAAATTCAGGACAACCAGTTGACCCATTTACACGACAAAATCTTCCGTAACACTAGCATCCGCCACTGCTATTTGCAGGCGAAATTGCGTCCCCAATGCACACTTGAACCGGCGCAACTGAATGTAGTTGCTCTGGCTTCCAGCTCGCACAGACTGAATCACTTCTCCACTAACGGACAGCAACACCAGGCTGAGTCCTGCGGGTAAATAGGCACTCCCCTGCCAGGGCAGCACCTGCACCCAAATTTGCCGTCTATCATCTGCCGTTGTTTCTAGTCTGACGACGAGCATCACGCTAGGAAGCTCGGCACTCAGTTGAATTCGCTTCACCCGTTGAATGAAGGGTTCTGCTTCATCCTCGCGCCGGAAGCTGAAGGCCAGATCCGGTTCCGGCCCCAACAGGTCCGCGATCGCCTGCCACCCGGTTTCAAACATACCCTGCAGCCACTGACTCAAATTCGCGCCCACCTGCATCCGCTCACTCAGGGACGGTTCTTGAACTTGCTCGTTCTGCCGCTCATCCGAATGCTGCCCATCCAGACGCCGCTCACAGAGACGATCAAGCCAATTCACCTGCTCCAGCAAAGCACCCCACGGTTCAATGGTACTTCCAGACGCGGTAGGGCGATCGCCAAATCCGCAACTCGCTGGATTAACGCCTCTGCCTGGGCAGCGGATAACGTCGGAAGTGCCGGAATCTCGCTGCGAGTGGGTTCCGCTACCAGTTGCTGCATCACCCAGAAAACCGTCATATCCTGAATCAAGTCAGCACCATCCAGACTGTAGGTGCGATCGCCCGGATCGTACTGACCCTGCGACTTGAGCATTTCATGCGTGGCATAGCCCCAAATCGTCAGCGACTGCTCATCCGTATCTATCTCGATCGCCAGGTAGTAATCGCCTACCCAACTGGGAAGATCAACCCACTCCTGCGGCACCCGAAACTCGCTCTTATCCATGGCCTCCGTCGGCATCAGAACCAGGCGAGTAGTGCCCAGCGCGATCGCACTACCATTCACCAACTCCCAAACCGCAGGGCTACTGGCAGAACTAATCACTGGTTCAATCTCAGACCGTTCCTGCAGCCACGGCAACACCGTCTGCAGACAAACCTGATTCAAATAAGCCTGCAAGCGGTTACCTGGAATTGAAATCACCTGGCTCTGTTGCCAGGATTGTTCATGAACCGTTTGCGGAATCTCCAGCCACTGCGTTGATGTATCCGATATAAGTACCATCAGGGAACCTCCTTTGCGGAGCAGCGAGGAGTAGAGAATTCAAAATTAAAAGTTAAAAATTAAAAATTGACCAGACTGTTAGGCTGCTCTTCAATCTTCAATCTTCAATCTTCAATCTCCCCTTCTCCTCCAACCACTCTTCCAAAACTACACTCATATGGCTTACTGCGGTCGAGGTTAGAGAAATATGCAGCGTTTCCTGGCTCCATTGCGCCAATTTCAATAGGAGTGATTCTTTGGCGCTGCTAAGTCGGCGTGAAACAGTGTATTGCTTGATGTCGAGCTGGACTGCGATTTGCTGCTGGGTAAGCTGTTGGCCGTAGTACAGGGTTAGTAAGGTTTGAATTTGAGGGTTGAGGGTGGTCAAGGCCGTTGTCAACACTTCGTTAATTTGAGCCTGCTGGGTTTGCCGCTCCTGAAGCTCTTCCTGGGTGATCAGATCGGTTAAAGGGGAAGCACCCGCGCGATCGGGCAGATCATCTTGAAGTTCGCCTGCTCCTGACTCCGATTTGCTGAGATTCAGTGATGTGGTTGCCGGATACAGGTAAGCACGAACGTACTTGGCACAGCTTAGCAGCCAGCGTTCTAAGGTTTCTGGAGTGCCCTGTGGGGCGGTTGGGGAAAGCTGGTGCGGCCGTTGCCGGTTATAAAGTTGAGCGATCGCGTCCCAGGTTGCCTGGTCTGGCCGAGACAGGCGACGGGTTGCAGGTGCATCACCGGAAGTCCAGAGGGTTTTGAAACACGTCCACGCCAAGACATAACTGGCGATCGCGTCCGCCGACAATCCTGTTTGTTGCAAAGACTCCACCAACCGCTTTTGACTGAGTTTCCGCAGCAAACCCCAGTCTGTGCGAATGTCTGCCTCGTGTTGCTGGCGTAAACTGTCTCGAATCGTATTGCCGAAAACCAGGCTGGCGTAAGTCTTGAGGCTTGCGCCGTGGTTTGGACTGTATCGCTTCAGAATGTCTGACAAACTGGCGATCGCAATCTGAAAACAATCCGCCAATGGATACTGCGTTCCGGTTTGGTGACTCATCATCTTTCGAGCAACCCAATAGCAGGGTTCCTGTAAATATGCCGACAGATGCCCAGTAGCCAAATTCTCTGGGTGATTCTGCCACAATTGATGCCAGTACAGTACCCAGCCCTGTTCAGAGTCATCTAAACCGTCAGATTTTGCAGCCTGTTCCAGGTGCTTTAAAACATTTCGCCGCAATCTGCGATCGCAGATCCAGCAGACGAAGTGGTCATCTGCAAGCTTTGCAAATGTAGAAAACAGCTCCGTAATGCTTTGCCGAGGATTCAAAACCGTTGTTTATTTTGGTGCACTTTCGAGTGTACCCGACTCCCCCTGCATCGCAGGCTCACACTTATTTGTCGTGGTATTAAATGAGTTTTGCGGCTGAAAACATCATTGATTTTCTTAACAGGAGATATTCTCATTTAGATTTAAGATACAGAAGATTGTTTCGCCTTTTGGTGAGTGGCTTCGGAATTCAGTCATTGAGAATAGTTACTATGAATCCTAAAACAATTCGCAATACCGCTTTTCACCTGCATCGCTGGCTCGGTTTGATTAGTGGCGTTCTATTGTGCATTGCTGGACTGACGGGGAGTGTGCTGGTCTTCTGGCACGAAATTGATCACGCCGTTGTGGCACAACGGTTTGGGCACGTCATTCCGACTGGAGAACCTATGCCGATCGCCGCGATCGCCAACACTGTGAAAACTGCCTATGCCCCCAAAGGCTTGACTCTCAGCAGCATTAGCCTGCCAGAGCAAATCAATCATCCCGGTCTCGTGTGGCTCCATGCGCCAGCCGATCACCATTGGCAGGTGTTTGTGAATCCGTATACGGGGTTGGTAATGGGCGATCGCGAATGGGAGAGTAGTTGGGTTGGTATCATTTACGAACTGCACTACAAGTTGTTAGCAGGCGAGATAGGTTTGCTGATTATGGGTATTGTGGCGTTGCTGACTCTGGTGCTAAGCATCACGGGCATTGTCCTGTGGCCCGGTTGGCGCAAGCTGATTGCCGGATTCAAAATCAAATCGAAAAACGCCCACATCAAACGCACGAATTTTGACATTCACAAAGTTGCCGGGATTATTACGGCAATCTTTCTTGCTTTCATCGGTTTCACCGGCTTTGCCTGGAATGTGCCACAGGCAAAAGTCACCGAAGCGATCTATGCGGCAACCCTCACATCTAAACCCGCTGACCCGGTTTCTAAGCCGCTTCCAGGCAAGCAACCGTTGCCCATTGCCGAGCTAATTCAACGAGCCGATGGGGCTGTTCTCAATGCCACCACGACCTATGTCTCGTTTCCTGAAAAGCCGGAAGAACCATTCCGCATGGGCAAACGGCAAGCGCAGGAAACGGATAAATGGGGAAACACGCGAGTCTATTTGGATCAATTCACAGGTGAAGTGATTCAGTTGAGTGATGGACTGAAGCCATCCCGTGCAGAAGCGATTATTAATCAGTTTGGAGCGGTTCACTTTGGCACGTTTGGGGGAGTACCCACGAAAATTTTGTATGTGTTTGTGGGATTGGCTCCAACTGTGCTGATGGTGACCGGTGTGGTGATGTGGTGGTATCGCAAACGAAATAAGACTCAGCCATTGGCAGCCGTTGAATCAGAAGCGATCGCAAAGCGGTTCTGAAAGAGAATCGCAAAGCGGCTATAAGAACAATTTGACGATCGCTCAGGGAGTCGATCGCTTCTAGAAGCTGCTGGTGTGGCGTAGCAGATTCATTAGAGAGATTTAGCCTGATCGCACCAGAGCGGCGATCGCCCCTCTGCCATTGCTGGATCTACATTGACCTGCGATCGATCAGCATCCGACATCAGCTCCTTGCAGTTTGATTGATGGATGGGAATCCGAATCACGAACTCAGCTCCGTTGTCCGGAGTTGAATAGCACTGCAACTGTCCGCCATGCTTTTCCACCACAATTTGGTAGCTAATCGATAGCCCAATTCCGGTGCCTTTGCCAACTGGCTTTGTGGTGAAAAAGGGATCGAACACTTTACAGCGAACGTCCTCTGCCATGCCCGGTCCATTGTTTGAAATTCGGATTTCAACCCAATCCTTCCCCTGAGTCACCGTGTGAATCCAGATGGTCGGCGAGAAGCTAAAGGTTAAAGGCAAAGGAGGGTACTGCCACATCGTAGATTCCTGATGGGTGAGATTAGAACCCGCCGACTGCTCTACAGCTCCCAATTCAGTCCCGCTCGCCGCTTGCTGCTGGCCGCTCGACTCCAACGTATCGATCGCAAAGCGTGACGCACTGCTTTTATTTGCCTCTTCTAGAGCGTCGATCGCATTCACCAAAATATTCATAAACACCTGATTGAGCTGTCCTGGATAGCATTCCACCAGAGCAGGGTTGGTGTAGTCTCGAATCACCTGAATGCCTGGATAATCGGGTTTAGGTTTCAAGCGGGTTTGCAAGATCAGCAGCGTGTTTTCCAAGCCTTCGTGGATATCCACCTCTTTCATCGCGGCCTCATCCAGGCGCGAGAAGTTGCGCAGCGATAACACCAGTTGTCGGATCCGCTCCGTGCCCAGGTGCATGGATTTCAGGATCTTTGACAGATCCTCGATTAAAAAGTCGAGTTCGATCTCGTCTGTCTTTGCCTGCACTTCAGGGGCTGGGTTGGGATAGTGCGCCTGATAGATTTTCAACAGTTGAATCAGGTCTTGTAGATATTGATCGGCGTAGGGTAGGTTGGCGTGAATGAAGTTGACGGGATTGTTGATTTCATGAGCAACCCCGGCAATCAGTTGCCCCAGGCTCGACATTTTCTCGGTTTGAACCAGTTGGGACTGGGTATGCTGCAGTTCTTGTAGGGTTTGGGCTAGCTGATTAGCCTGGTGCTTGAGCTGCGTTTCCGAATCTTGCAGGATATGGTTTGCGGTTTCCAATTCGGCAGTCCGCGCTGCCACTCGACCTTCCAGTTTGGCTTGAGCGTGCAGCAATTCAGCTTCTACCCGCTGGCGCTCCTGGACTTCTTGCTGCAGTTTAACGTTCGTGTCTACCAGTTCAGCGGAACGGTCTTCAGCTTGCTCTAGTAACCGAATTTGTTGGCAGCCGATTAAGCTGGCGATCGCTAATACGCCTGCAACCACTGATGCCAGGGCATTTAACGCATCCAGTTGGGTTTCAAGCTGGTTTTTGGGAACGACCAGTGCCAGCGACCAGTTGGCTTGGCGCAGGGGGACATAGGCAACATACATCCACTCGTCGCCCAGTTGCACACGCTGCACCCCTTTTCCCTGCCGAGTCATCGTCTGATAAATGGTTTTCCAGACTGGATGGGGTGTGTTGAGCAAACTGGCATTTTGCGGCAAGCGGCTGGCATTGGGATGGGCGATCGGCATTCCCTGCGCATCCAGAACAAAGGCGTAGCTTCCCAGAACTTTGGGAACACTCTCTACCACCTCGGCAATGTGTTTAATCGGAATCACCCCAATCAGTGCACTCGTCGGCTTGGGCTTTTGATACGGATCGCTGGGTAAGCCAAAGGCATAAAGGTTTTCAGCACGGATCTCTGCCCGTTGTTTGGAAATGGTTCGATGCAAGGGAGGAACCGACCAGACTGGAGCGGCAATACTGACCTGCTGGGGTTCGCTGGATGTGGAGCGCACCAGACCGGAAACGCTGACCTTACCCGCGATCGCGGACTTAAAGTAAGCGCTGTTCAGAATCGTTTTATCCTGGACAAATCCCTGATCGGTGCGGTAGTGGGAGCCATCCGGGTAGGCATACATCAGAAAATGGTAGTCTGGCAGGCGATCGGCTTCCAGCGACAGGAACGGAATCACGGCGTCCAGATGCATGGATCGGATTGCTACCTGGTTGGCCAGGGTTTCCACCTCGGCAACGCGGGTGGCTAACCACTGATCAATGTCATCACCCGCCTTTTCAACGGTCTGCAACGCATTGGTCTTCAAGCTGTCTACAATGATCTGGCGAACGAGCCAGTAACTGGTGACAGCGGCTGTACCGATGATCAGAATGCTGCTGGTCAGGAGCGCGAACGAGGCCCATCGACGCGATCGCCGATTCAGCAACGGCCTACCTCGCAAGGCCTGAACGAACGTTTGCAGATGAAACGCGGAAACCATAGGGGCTGATCAACCTGAACGATTTCAAATCAAACGGGTTACAACAGCGACACAGGCGGATGAGTCTCCACCTACCCACAATCAGCTTGCTCGTATCCCTTTAAATTCACACGTTGGACAGAAATTCCGCAATCCGCATTCCTAAGTACAACTCATCATCGTAAATAAACAGTAGCTTGCTCAAGGATGGGTAAAGCCGTTCCGGCATAGCAGAAAAGCGATCGCGCAACCCATGCTGTTAGTGGGATTTCAGTGGGATTGATGCGTTACGGCTGCGCCGAACACATCCTACGTTTAATTGTGGCTACCGACTTATAGCGAGAAGCTAACACTGTAGCAAGTTTTTCACTGTTGCAGACAATTTATGGTCTAAACGCTTACACATTGAAACGAAACAACATCACGTCGCCTTCTTGCACGATGTAATCTTTGCCCTCACTGCGTACCAGCCCTTTCTCTTTGGCTGCATTCATAGAGCCAGTCGTGACCAGATCGGGGTAGGCGATCGTCTCGGCCCGGATAAAGCCCCGCTCAAAATCCGTGTGAATGACTCCGGCAGCTTGAGGTGCGCTCATGCCAGCGTGAATTGTCCAGGCGCGAGTTTCCTTCGGTCCCGTGGTGAAATATGTCCGCAGCCCCAGCAGGTCATAGGTGGCCCGAATCAGCGACTTCAGTCCACCCTCTTTGACACCCAGTGATTCTAGAAAATCGGCTCGTTCGTCCTCGGGCAATTCGATCAGCTCCGACTCCACCTGTGCCGACACCACGACAACCTGAGCATTTTCCGGTGCGGCAAGTTCGCGCACCTGCTCCACCCAGGCATTTCCCGCTGCCAGGTCATCTTCAGACACGTTTGTAGCATAGATAATGGGTTTGCGCGTCAGCAGACCCAACGGCTTGACTGCCAACTCCTCGTCTTCATTCAACTCCACTTGACGAGCGGGTTTGCCCTCATTCAATACCGTCAGCAGTTTTTCCAATGCATCCACTTCCACCTGCAGCTCTTTGTTGCCACGGGCTTGCTTGCGGGCCCGATCGCGGCGTTTCTCAATCTGCCCCAAATCCGCCAACGCCAATTCCAGGTTGATCACCTCAATATCTTGCACTGGGTCAACCGAGCCGGAAACGTGAATAATGTCGTCGTTCTCAAAGCAGCGCACCACATGCACGATCGCGTCCACTTCGCGAATATTGGCCAAAAACTGGTTGCCCAAACCTTCCCCCTGGCTGGCTCCCTTCACCAACCCAGCAATATCCACAAACTCCACCCGCGCTGGCACAATTTCCGCTGAACTGGAAATCTTGGCCAACACCCCCAGCCGCTCATCCGGCACCGCTACCACACCCACATTGGGTTCGATCGTGCAAAAGGGAAAGTTCGCCGCCTGAGCTTTGGCATTAGCAACCACAGCATTAAACAGCGTCGATTTTCCCACATTAGGCAGTCCAACAATTCCGGCTCGCAGCATTTTGGATTTTAGATTGGCGATTTGATTTTGGATTTTGGATTGGCGATTTGATTTTGGATTTTGGATTGGCGATTCGATTTTGGATTTTAGATTTGGTGATTTTGGATTGGCGATACGTGCTACGGCGCAGGCTGTCGCCACCGCTCTACAATCTAAAATCCAAAATCACTACCGGCTTCTAATTGTATCGTTCTGTGACGAGTGATGGGGCAAGAGATGCGATCGCCAGGGTCTAAACTCAGGAGAGTCTGAGCACAAACTCAGGTAGCACCGCTGCACCGGATAGCTCGGCTGGTAAATCCCGAACCTCCACGGGTCTTCCGAGTCGGTAAATTTCCACCTGCCGATTCTGGTAATTAATCAACCAACCAAGGCGGACGCCGTTATCCAAATACTCTTGCATCTTCGTCTGCAGCGGTTCCAGCGCATCCGTGGCAGAGCGCAGTTCAATCACAAAATCGGGCGCGATCGCTGGAAACTTGCAGCGTTGTTCGAGGGTAAGGCTCTCCCAGCGGTCTTTTTGCACCCAGGCAACATCGGGAGAGCGATTGGCACCATTGGGAAGTTTGAAAATAGTGGAAGAGCTGAAGACATAGCCAAGTTTCGTCCGTCGATTCCAAATCTCGACATCTGTAATCAGTCCAGCTTCCTGGCTGCCACTTTCGCCACCAACGGGTGCGATCACAATCAGTTCTCCAGTTGCGGTCAGTTCAAATTGCCAATCCTGGTTGCGCTGGCAGAGCTGATAGAACTGCTCGTCAGTAAAGTGGACGGTATCAAGATTCAGCGTCAGGACGTTCACGGCTGTTGAGGAATAGGGTTCACTCTGTCTCATCCATCCTAAAATCTTACGAAATTTGAACTGATTCAGTAGAAGATACCACTCCAGAAAGTGAAATTGGCATCCTTTACCCAGGTGTGGACGTTTTGAAGGTTAGACCCGTAGAACCGCTCACGTCTCCCAGTCGAGCATCTGCTCCCGGTAACTCTGCACCCATGATTACTCCAGCTTCACTTACCTTACCTGTTTTAGAACCGGTAGCCGTTCGATTGGTCACCCTTGTTGTGAGTGCTGCAGAATCGGTTCTCCCCTCGCCCTTGTCTGCTGAATCAGCCTCGGTTACAACTGGAGAAAAACCATGACTGATCCGGAACGACGTTGACCGCAGCGGCGATCGCCCAACTCGCTATCAGTAGATACGTTGTCAGTTTAGCGTCTGCAATAATTGCATCGGGGTCAAGAGTTACTATTAACGTCCCGAAAACTTCACATAATACCAGCAGCGACAATCGCGCGTTCTGCACTACGGAACCGTTTGCGGGATGGGGGCGGGCACGGGTTGCGGAATGGGAGCCGGGACGGGTTCAGGGGCAGGAGCCGGAACAGGTTCGGGAACCGGGCCAGGGATGGGCTGGGGAGCTGGCCCAGGGATAGGTTCGGGAACCGGGTTCGGGTTTGGATTGGGGGTTGGAGGTTCGGGGGGGTAAATCATGGCGATCGCACCAAATCAGTTCATACCGCCAGCGTAGATACTGTTTTTAGAGATGACATCGTCCTAAATCGCCAAACCAACCTATATCTATTGATGGATAGAATGGCTGTCCAACCTCACTATAGAAAAGTTATTGTTCTTTAGACTAACAGAAGTTAGGCTGTGTAGATGTTTCAGCGATTTTTGTTGCGTAAGCGGTCGTGTTTTGATCGTTATCATGGCACTGTACCTGTTCTGGTGTAACCGTGTACTGGAATGATCTGCATAAAACGTGTATTGAAGACTGTAAGGTATGTGAGCGGTTTTACATAGACTCTTTCAATCTAAAATCATCAATCTAAAATCCAAAATCGGCACGACATCAACCCATGCAAGCTAAAGTTCAGACCACAAGACGCTTTATCGACCCGTTTCCCTATCTCTCCCTACTCATTACAGGTGGGGTATTTTTTGCCCTAATCCTGGGTTCTGCATGGGGAAAAACGTTGGTGTCCAGGCAACTGTTGGTGAAGCCAGATACCACCGAACAACTGCAGCCGATTGAGCTGAAGCAGGAACCAATTGGGGCGCTGCGCATTGATGTGAGAGCAATTTTGCCCAGTAATCAATGGGCAACCTACGAAATTCAGCTCAAAGACCAGCAAGGAAAGGTAATTGCCAGTGGGATTAAGCAAGCCTGGGTGGAGTCGGGCACCTGGTCGGAAGAGGGAGAGTCGGGGACGTGGGCCGAGGATGACCTGGAGGGTGGACTGGATGTGCGTACCACCCAATCTGAGCCAGTGACGATCGCCCTCGCCGTGCTGGAATATTCAGATACAGCGGGTAAGGAAATTGAGTTGCCCGTTCCCTTTCAAATCACGGTGCAGAATGGTGTCGTGGATACCCGCTATCTCTGGCCGGGCTGGTTTGGCACCTTGATTTTGTCGCTGCTGTCGCTGTTTGTGGTTCCCCATACTGGACGAGTGGTGATCAAAAAATTCATGAACGACAGCGATGTGGGCGATCGCGCCACATTGGGCGGGAGCGATCGTCTGCTGCGCGTGATTGTCAAAGTCAAGGCGGATGAACTTGCTCCGCGTGTCCTGGATGTGAGACTGGTGGTGAATGACGGCAACGGTGAGCAAATCTACGCCCATACCTATCCTGTGCGTCTGTCCTACTCCAAAGGCGATGGCAGAACTACAGGTGCTAACGGCACCTTACAGACATTTCTAGTTTTGGAGCCGAAAACCTCCTATGGGTTCCATGTCGAAGTTACCCCGGACGCTTCGGTAGACCGGACCACTCTCGTTGTTCGAGAACGGGCCCGGACTCTGCGTCCGGTTCAAGTCACCTATTTGAAATCAACCTGATGCTGACTAAATTGTTTGCGGCTATGGTGCTGGCGATCGCAGCCATTACCGTCACCTATGGCTATACCCAACAGGCTGCCCTGGTCTTGCGCCAAGAAAAGCAAGATAACTATTGGCCCCGCCATAACACCTATGTCTCCGGCGGCTATTACGGAGGGGTTTGGGTCGCTTCGCCCGATCGCCAGTCCTATGGCAGTTTTCGCGGGGGCGGTCCGGGGGCTGGCAAGTGATTAAGGAGAGTCGCCTGACTCGTCGCCAACGGTATCTGCTTTTGATCACGGCCGCTGTTTCCTCTAGCTGTGGATTAGCCGTTGAGCTGCTGTTGGGAACGCTGGCCAGCTATCTGGTCGGCAATCAGGCGCTGTCCTATGGCGTGGCAGTTGGCGGCTTCCTGGCAGCAATGGGAGTGGGGGCATACCTGAGCCGATTTGTAGCCGGACGTGGAACTGATCAGCATCAACAACAGCAACTGCAGACCGTCTTCGTCTGGGTTGAGCTACTGATGGCTCCGCTCAGTGCCCTGGTGCCGCTGGGATTATTTGCTCTGTTTGTGATTGACGGGCCCTTTTGGATTGCGCTGTTTCTATCAACCATCCTGCTGGGCGTCTTAGCCGGAATGGAATTGCCCCTGCTGACTCGGCTACTGGAGCGGGATGAGGGAGTGCGGGATGCGCTAGCAGGTGCGCTGGCGCTGGATTACTTGGGAGCGCTGTTGGGATCCCTGGCGTTACCGATCCTGCTGCTACCCTTGCTGGGCATGTTTCCTTCTGCTGCGCTGATTGGTGCCATCCCCGCTTTCATGGTGGTCATTTTGGCCCAGAACTTTCCCAAGCTGCGCCAGTGGGGCAAGTGGGGCTTGGTGCTGGGTGTCCTGCTGCTGGCGTTGGTGCCGTTCACAATTCCCCTGGGCGATCGCCTCGAAAACACTCTCTACAAAGCTCCCATCATTAGCCGCATCCAGTCTCCCTACCAGCGCATCATTCTGACGCGCCAGGGTTCAGACCTGCGCCTTTTTCTAGACGGCGACCTGCAGTTCTCCACCCTGGACGAATACCGCTACCACGAGGCCCTGGTGCATCCAGCGATGAGTGCGAATGTGAGCCTGCGGCAGGGCAAGGGAGATGGGGAAGCTGGGGAAGCTGCTCAATCCAAAATCCAAAATCCAAAATCCAAAATCCCCTCCTCTCGCCACGTCCTCCTCCTCGGTGCTGGCGACGGCTTGGGATTACGAGAGGTGCTGAAGTGGTCAGATGTGGAGCGAGTGGTGTTGATTGATTTGGATAAAGCGGTGATCAATTTGGCGCGTCAGCATCCGTTTATGGTCAAGGCCAATGCAGGAGCTTACACCGATTCACGGGTGCAGGTGATTCAGGGCGATGCGTTTGTGGCCGCGCCTAAGCTGGACGAGACCTTTGATGTAATCATTGCTGATTTTCCCGACCCCGATCGCGACGTGATTGCCAAGCTCTATGCGCGTGGGTTTTATCAACGACTGCTGGCGCGATTAGCACCGAACGGCATTCTCGTCACTCAGGCATCCAGCCCATTCTTTGCGCCGCGTGCTTTTGCTTGCATTGCGGCAACTCTGGAGTCCGTGGGACTGCGTGTGTATCCCTATGTGATTGATGTGCCCAGCTTTGGACCGTGGGGTTTTGTGATGGCCGCGCGATCGCCGATTCAGCCTGCCACCCTGGAGCTCCCGATCGCCACCCGTTTTTTGAACCCGCCCACCTTACAAAACCTGTTCCAGCTTCCCAAGGACATTCAATTCGGTAATGTAGAGATTAATCGATTATCCCAACCCGTGATCCTGCAGTATCAAGCAGATCCACGCTGGGCAGCCTATGACTAAGGGGGCAGAACAAGTTGTGTTGACCTGGATTTGGATTGGAATTGTGGCGATCGCCGTTATCGGTACCGTTCTCGTGATTCGCCAACGGCAGGGTAAAGCGCTAACCGGACGGGCAGAACGTCAAGCTTTGCCGCCATTACAGCGCACTGTGTTTACGCTGCAAATTGGTGATATCGTGCAGTATGACGGGGGAGACTGGGTGGTGGAGGGACGCCTCACCTTTGACGACAACGGCTATACCTGGTTTGAATACATGCTTCAGGATAGAGATGAGGTGCGCTGGCTATCCGTAGAAGAGGACGATCGCGTTGACGTCTTTTGGATGGAACCTGTCACCGATCTAGAGATTAGCGGTGAACCCCCCAAGCAGTTGACCTATGCCGGTACAATCTACCAGCGCGGTGAGTCGGGCACGGTGCGTATGACTCGCATTGGCACAACACTGAACCGACAGGCCCAGCGCTGCCGCTACTTCGACTACTCTGGTTCCAACGATCAGGTGCTTTCTATCGAAGACTGGGATGGTGAATTTGAAATCACCGCTGGTCGCCGTATCCGTCCCAGTGCCCTTTCCCTTCTCCCCGGCGATGGACGCAGGGTTTACGATGACTGAACCGCTCCACTCCCACCACTGGTCTGCCATTCTGACAGCCGCTGACATTGTGTATGGCTGGACAGAAGCTGACTTCCTGGCACGGCTCAACGCCGTAGTCAAACAGGCAGGACTCACACCCGTTAGTGAGACGGCATTTACCTTTCAACCCCAGGGTGTTTCAGCCGTCGTTCTGCTGGAAGAATCCCACGTCGCCCTGCACTTTTGGCCTGAGAAAGGCAAGGTAACGGTTGACATTCACATCTGCGACTTTTACCAGGATAATCAACCCAAAGCCGAAAAACTGGCTCGTCTGCTGGCGCTAGAGATTAGCAATACTCCCGCTGAGTGGCGCTGTTTATCGTTAACGGGATAGACAGAAAATTCCTCTGGAGATCTCTCAGGGTTGCTGGACTTCACATTCAGTTAATCCCTTGGCTCTATTCACGAACTTAATGTCAAATGTGTATATCGCAGAACAGCTCTGGCTTTGTGCTAGATGAAGTGCATCAGCAAAATCCAAACCATGCTCATGCCATTGCAACGTTTGCGCTATCAAACTTCCATTCGCAAGTTGGACATTAGGCAAACCCAGCAAGTTTCTAAATGCATCGCAAATTTCATTGGGTTTGAAATGGTAGGCAAAACGCAATACCCACTCTGTTTCGAGGATGACTGTGTCTGGGATAAATACGTCTTGTTCCTGGAATAGCTTGAGGCTTTTATTGTATTGCTGTTCATCATCCTGCGTTAAGAGACGTACAACGACGTTTGTATCAACTGCGATCATGCCACTGCTCCATCATTCCCTGGCGAATCGCATCTTCCATTTCATCTAGGCTCTTTGGCTTTCCTCGATATTTCAAGCATCCTGCAACTTGCGCTAATGTTGTCTCTGGAAAAGGCTTTTTGGGTTTTAGAAGAATACCATCACCGACATCGATCGCAATCAGTTCTTGACCTGCTTCCCAGTTATGAGCGGCCCGTAAAGCTTTTGGAATAATAACTTGTCCTTTACTCGACAACCGGGTTATTTCCATTAAATTCAGTGTCACAAACGGTAAGAAAGATGTAAGGATTCTAGCATCAGCATCTTGAAAGCGGTTGCGGGAGACCAAAATCTAACAGTCCCTTTCCTCCTACCTAACCGGACTCACCTTTGCTCGATAAAGCAGCTTGTCCCCTTGTCGATAGCCGGTGTAGCGCACTTTGACTGAATCGCCTGGTTGGGCAGTGCCGTCCATTAGTTGGTGCTGCTGAGGATCGTAGGAGATTTCGGAACCGATCGGGGCGATCGCGACAACTTCCCACGACTCCAGCAAAGCATCAATCGGACGCAATAAGGGCAACAGCTTTACGGCTGGAGCCTGGGGATTCTGTTGAGCAGCATAGGCGGCTGTCGGCAGTTGCACGATCAACGATTCCAACACCTGCAAACTGGATTGCTGAAATTCCTGGCGCAGTTCCTGTTCACGTTGGCTGAAGCGGGTTTGGAGGCGATCGTATTCTTGCTTCAGAGTTGTTAATTCAGGAGTGTGGGGTGTGGAGTGTGGGGACTCATTAGGTTGCTCTTGTGGATGGATTTCAGCCTGACTAAATGT
>JAAUSG010000369.1 GCA_012034055.1 Leptolyngbyaceae cyanobacterium RU_5_1
GGGTTGGGGGAGGGAGGGAATTTTGGATTTTAGATTTTGGATTTTGGATTTTGGATTTCTCCGCGTCTCCCTGTCTCCGTGTCCCCGCGTCTTCCTCGGCTGCCTGATTCCCTGGCTCCTCCACCGGGCTGCTGACGGCGACAATCTGCGTTCTGCGCTGATCGCTGTATTTCTTCTTGAGGGTGCGCAGGTCTTTTTTGAGAGTTTTGAGGAGTTCGCGGCGATCGCCCAGCAGCTTCCGTAATTCCTCCATCCGCGCGGTTAATTCGTCGAATTCGGTCTGCAGGTTTTCCTGTTCAATGCCGGTGAGACGGCGTAGCGGCATGGCAAGGATGGCGTCCGATTGGCGATCGCTCAACTCAAACTGCTCCTGGAATTGGGCCTTGGCCGTGCTGCCGTCTGGGCGTTGCGGAGGATGTCAATAATCTCATCCAGATTCTCCAGGGCAATCAACAAGCCGTCCACAACGTGGCAGCGATTTTCTGCTTGAGTCAGTTCATGCTGGTAGCGGCGGGTGAGCGTCTCTTCCCGGAAGCTGAGAAACTGCAGCAGCAGGTCTCGCAGCGGCATCTGCCGGGGCTGCCCGTTGTCCAGCGCCAGCATGATCACGCCAAAGTTGGTTTGCAGGGCGGTTTGCTTGTAGAGAGCCGTGAGGATTTTCTGCGGATTGACTTCCCGTTTTAGCTCAATCACCACACGGATGCCGTCGCGATCGCTTTCGTCGCGAATATCGGAGATTCCATCCATGCGTCCCTGCGAGACCAGCTCGGCGATTTTCTCAATCCAACCGGCTTTGTTGACCTGGTAAGGCAGTTCAGTCACGACGATCGCCTGGCGTCGATGTCGCCCCCGTCCAACCTGAACCTCCTCAATTTGGGCAACTCCACGCACCGGAATACTGCCCTTACCCAGCGTGTAGGCTTCCCCAATCCCGCGTGTGTCCACAATCTCTCCGCCAGTCGGAAAGTCGGGACCCGGAATTAGCTCGAACAGCTTCTCGTCCGGCAGAGTGGGATGATCGATCAGGGCAATTAGCCCATCCACGACTTCACCTAAGTTGTGGGGTGGAATGTTAGTTGCCATACCCACTGCAATCCCAGAACTACCGTTGAGCAGCAGCACGGGCAACTGGGCCGGCAACACGACCGGCTCTTGCTGCGAATTATCAAAGTTGCCAACGAAATCAACCGTGGCGTCACCAATCTCACCCAGCAGAGCTTCATTACCTACCGAGGCAAGACGGGTCTCCGTGTAGCGCATGGCTGCCGGAGGGTCGTCATCCACCGAGCCAAAATTGCCGTGACCTGCTAAGAGTGGATAACGGCTGGAGAACTCTTGCACCATGCGCACCAGGGCGTCATACACGGCTTGGTCGCCGTGGGGGTGGTATTTACCCAGAACATCTCCCACCACACGAGCGCATTTGCGAAAGGGGCGATCGGGCGTCAATCCCAATTCGTGCATCGCGTACAAAATGCGTCGATGCACCGGTTTAAGCCCATCTCGCACATCGGGAAGGGCCCGCCCAACAATCACACTCATGGCATATTCAAGATAGGACTGCTGCATTTCGGTATGCAACGCCGTCGCAATTACTTGTCCGCCAGAGAACACATCCAGTTGTCTAGCCATGAGTCTTCGTTCCTATTCCTGACTTCTCACAAGCGCTAATGTCTAATCTAGAACTGACACCATTTAGCATAATGGCAACTCTCCACGTCCATCTCGGATTTGCTTTAAGGACAAGAAGAATTAAAAAATAGAAGTTAGAAATTGTAGCCAGACTTGAGTTTGCATGTTAGCTTTGCGTTTTGTATTTTTAATTCTCCTAGAAGAGTGCTTCGCACTCGCGTATGAATTGTTTAGGTTGAGTCATTGTAAGAAGGATTTCCTATGAGAACGGTTTTGATTGTGGAGGATGATGTGGTCAATGCACGAGTTTTCTCTAAAATATTGACAAAACGCGGCGGCTTGACTGTCAAGCATACTGAGAATGTGGAAGAAGTCATGCAGATTGCTCAGGCAAAAGGGGCGGATATTATCTTGATGGATGTGTCGCTGTCTCGCAGCGTGTACCAGGGCAAATCGATGGACGGCATTAAAATCACCCAAATGTTGAAGGGTGATCCGAACACAGCAGATTTGCCCATCATTCTGGTAACAGCACACGCAATGGAGGGCGATCGCGAAAGCTTCCTGCGGCAAAGTGGTGCAGACGGTTACATCTCCAAGCCCATCATTGACCATCAGGCGTTTGTAGATCAAATCATGGCGCTGCTGCCAGAAGGATAACAACTGGCTCGTGAACCCATTCACCAGGGCGACTTGGATGTCAATAAGCGAGAGCATCATCCTGGATTTACTGGTAAATACATAAGTACTACCGTAAACGAATTTTGGCAAGATTTCCAAGAAATTCGGGGTGACGCGATCGCCCTTTCACCTACGGTTTATTGCCCACAGTTGTTACTTCACTTGCTGCTTCACCATTTGCTTCCTGAACAAGCTGATTTGCGGTTAAGGATTGAACGAGATCCAGGCGGATGGCGAATTCTGAAATGGATCTGGCGTAGGAGGCACTCAGGTAGGGGCGGTAGGAAGGGTTTTTGGCAATGTAGGTTTGCAAAAAGGCAAGCGCGAGGGCATTGGTGTAGCGGCGAGCGATCGCAGGATTAGGACCAATCACTTCGGGTGGAAAGGAGAGCGCCTCAGTTGCCCCTGCACCACCCCCCCCAATGACTGAGAAATGGGTTCCCGACTCCATTTGCACCAGATATTTCTGATCCGTCTTCAGCCAGGTAAACGGCTGAACCTGCTCAAATAGCGCTGGGGCAACCGTATCTGCACTCCCTGCCACAATCAGCGTTGGAATTGTAATCTGGCTCAAGCTATCTTGTCCCATCACTACGCTGTTAATTGGGTTTAGTGCGATCACGGCGGCGACCCGTGGATCGCGAAAATCGGTTTTCATCGGTCCAGTTTGCTCGAGCTGCTGTGCTCGACATTGGAGCAGGAGGGAAATGTTGTACGTGTTATCTAAATCTTGACACTTGGCTTGAAGCTGTTGAAAGCTAATTGGCGCTCCCGCCAGTGCCAACGCGGTGTATCCGCCAAAGGATTGCCCCACCATGCCGACTTGTTTCAAATTCAGATTCTGAAAGGCCGGATTGGAGAGTGCCTGTTGCTCCAGATAATTGAGCAGGTAGGTAATATCAAGGGGACGATTGGCAAACTCCGTTGGTTCTGCAACTTCGCTAACAGCGCCTCTCAGCAGCGCCTCCATTTGTTTGCTGTCACTGCCGGGATGCGCTGGCACGAGTACGGCAAATCCATGCGATGCCAAATGTTCCGCTAAATAGGCAAACGTCGTCCGATCTGAACCGAGTCCGTG
>JAAUSG010000370.1 GCA_012034055.1 Leptolyngbyaceae cyanobacterium RU_5_1
TCCAGCGCAACTTTGGCTTTGAATTGCGGACTGTATTGTTTGCGTTTGTTACTCATGAACTACTCCTATCATGTTTCGAGTGGTTCAGAGCTTAACCCCCTGTCCAGTTTTTCGGTTCCACTTCATACCAGGGGGTAAGAACTACCTACAGCAAGACAGTTGAGCTGGAAAAGATGAATGGGTTAGGAGGGAGTGTCATCGTCTAGATCTGTCAGATTACCAGACAATAAGCGGTGGCGATCGCGCCGCATTGGAGCCGGTATCGGTGATCCAGGATCTTCTGCTCCCTAACATCTATCTGACCGCTTTCATCCTTCATCTTTATGATTTCTATCTCTGCAACCCCCTACGACTACGAACTGCCCGAACCTGGAAAATTCGCGTTGGTGATTATTGACATGCAGCGTGATTTTTTGGAGCCAAGTGGCTTTGGTGCTGTGTTGGGCAACGATGTCAGTCGCTTGCAGGCGATCGTGCCCACGTTGGAGCAACTGCTAGCAGCCTTTCGATCGCTGAAGCTGCCCGTCATCCACACCCTGGAATGTCACCAACCCGATTTGTCCGACTGTCCGCCTGCCAAAATCAAACGGGGACACGGCTCGTTGAAAATTGGCGATCGCGGTCCGATGGGACGAATTCTGATCAAAGGAGAACCCGGAAACGCCATCATTCCAGAGCTAGAACCGCTTCCGGATGAAATCGTAATCTACAAACCGGGCAAAGGCGCGTTTTACTCCACCGAATTGGAAGCGATTCTACAGGAAAAGGGCATCACCCATCTGCTGATAACAGGTGTAACCACTGAAGTCTGTGTGCAAACTACCATGCGTGAGGCCAACGATCGCGGCTATGAATGCTTAATGATCGAAGACGCCACCGAAAGCTACTTCCCCGAATTCAAGCACGTTGCGTTAGCCATGATCACCGCTCAAGGCGGTATTATTGGCTGGACAACGACGGCTAACCACGTTTTGCAAGCTCTCGCGAAGTTACCTCTTGGACGGGCGGGTTTTGCCAACAACTAGTTGCTTGAACCGCCAATTTATTGGCTACACCCGCTCCTACTGGGCAACTATTTTTCACACAATTCCTAAAAGCCCTGTCTATCAAAGATCACCACAAACTTGTCATCTGGAAGACGTTGACATAGAAACTGGAGATGACCATCTGCATCGGATCGGCTCCGGAATCGAGCCACAACAACTGGATGATCATGGGGTGACAGACGAGCGATCGCCCAGCGGTTCAGCCGATCTTTATAGGTCGGCAGCTCAAAGTCCGCATAGGTCGGCGCATCAAAGGCTGACGCGAAGTTGTTGATCTCGGCGTTGTATGTCATATAATGAAATCTTCCGTAAGGAGCTTGGGGTGTTAGTGAGTCTCTTGGCCGGGATGCACAAACGCCCCTACAATCACGATTCAAACCGAATTAAAGTGATCCGTCAATTGTCAAGGATCACTTATTCAAATTTAAATATTTGAAAAAATTAGGGGACAGAGGCTAACGGATAGGGAAACCAAAAGGAGAAAGCCTTGTAGCGGACATGGAAACATGCTCCTTTACCCCTGAGCACCCGAAAACTTATCCAAAACTTCATATTTAGGGCTTACGCAGGTAATCTACCCTCTACTTTCAAGGGCATGTTGCTTCAGGTCATTTAATGAGACGTACTCTAAAGCCGATGCGTGGGTTGCTGATAAAACAACGGGGGGTGCGATGCCATCCTCTAAGGCTTCTTTCCAGCGCGAGGCACACAAACACCAGCGATCGCCCGGTTTCAGTCCTGGAAAATCATAAGCTGGAACTGGCGTACACAAATCATTTCCCATTGACTGGGTGTACTCAAGAAAGGCTTGCGTCACTTCTGCACAGATGATGTGTGCGCCAAAATCTCCTGCGCCCGTGCTGCACTTGCCATCTCGGTAAAACCCGGTCATTGGCGATATACAACAGCTCTCCAGTGCTTCTCCAAGGACATTTTTGGCTTCTGTCATAATGGCTTCCTTATCAAGTCTTCAATCACTCTTTAGATACACCCTTTAGCCTACGTTATTTACCTAGAATTGAGGTAATAATCTCTGGTTGATAATCTTCAAATTCAACAATGTCTCAATCTAATCGCCAATGGGATGCGGGCCGATTTCTGCAAACCCTCACCTATTTTGAAACAATTCCAGTTGTGAGCTGGCTTCAGAAAATGGTTTCTGGTTCTACTTCCCCTGCACCCCCTCAACCTCAAGCTGGCATCATCTTTGATTTCAGCCAACCCTCCAATGCGCTCAGCCAAACCTGGGGTGCTTTAGATGATGTGGTAATGGGCGGTGTCAGTGCTAGCTCATTTCAGGCTCAAGATGGAGTAGCACTGTTCACTGGTTACGTCTCAACAGCGAACTCTGGCGGATTTGCCTCAGTCCGTACCCGCAATTTTGAACCTCCGTTGAACCTGTCTGGTTATGCTGGACTTGAACTGCAGATCAAAGGCGATGGGCAGCGCTACAAATTTCTGGTGCGCGATCAAGACTCCTGGGATAGTCTTGCCTACTCCTATTCGTTCGACACCGTTGCTGACCAGTGGATCAGTGTTCGGATTCCGTTTGCGCAAATGATTCCGGTCTTTCGTGCCAAAACAGTGGACTCAACTCGGACATTAACTACGGCTCAAATTCGTTCGCTGCAATTGATGTTGAGCAAATTTGAATACGACGGCGCATTGAATCCACACTTCAAACCAGGTGAGTTTCGGTTATTCGTGAGGACGATCGCGGTTTATTAAATCTCCATTTCTTCACAGCACGAGTTGCATAGTAGTGGTTTTGAGAAGCTACTCTAAATTATCCAGGAGCCTCTGTTATTTGCGCGATCGCAGCATCTAATCGGGTGAAGTGATTGGGATTAAGTGTCAAAATTCGGTTTGCGGATACTTTGAGGGCAAGTTGAGCAATTAAGGCGTCAAAGTATCAAACAAAACTTTCACAATCCCATCTGCTCCCAAGCACGTTCTTCACGGCTTTGAGCAATGAGTGCGTTGAAGTCAATATGATCGAGAGACTGAGTATCGAAAACGAGAATGCTATCCTGTTCTCTCAGTCCAGTTTGAGACATTGAAACAATTGAATCGAGTTGTTGGAGACTACTGATTTTCTCAATCAATGTTTGAACGATAAATTGCTCTGGCGAGATGCCTTGGCGGAGGCGATTTGTTCAATGGCTCGTTGCAGAGCAGGAGAGAGTTCCGGGCAGTGTTCGCTAAATCAAGTTGCTCATTGGCGAGAAAGGAAGCAACCACTGAATCATCCTTGGGTCTTTAGAAGGCTTCGAGAAATCCAGATCAGCGGTCTGAGACTGTAATGGTCGAA
>JAAUSG010000119.1 GCA_012034055.1 Leptolyngbyaceae cyanobacterium RU_5_1
ACCAACGTCTTTGCTACTTACGTTACATCACCCGTTGCTTATGGCAACAGTGCGGCGGCTGGTGCTAAAGGCGATGCGTATGCTTTTAACGCTAATACCTACAGCAAGGCAGATTCGCTGGCAGTTGCTTATCAGTATGGTTCTTCCTTCTCGGCTAGCACCTCGGTTGCTGTGATCTCTCCTATCCGCTACTACTAAGGTCTGTTTTAAGAGTTGATTTTCTGCGCGCTTCGGGCATGAGAATTCAACTCTGGGGGTCGAGTCAAACCAGGTGGTGCAGGTGCCCGATATCAGGTGCCTGCACTCCTATTCCAACCTGAATTACTGTAGTTTTTTAACAACCCCTAACCATTTACTGCTCCGATTAGTAATTGCATGAGGTAAGCATGATCAGTGACTTAAACTTTCTAGAAACCGTCACTACTGAAGCAGGCGAAATCGAGGGGGCTGCTTATGCTAGTGCAGGAGGAACTGTAGGGACTGGGTACGGATATGCCACTGCCGGTACTTATGCGATCGCGATCGGTTGGCAATCTTCGACATTGACCAATACGGATGTTAAATCGTCTCTAACTCCTACTTACGCTACCAGTCTTTCTAGTGCCACCGCTAGCGCCTCTGCCAATGACAGTAGTAGTTACGCCAGTGTTCAATTCTACGGCAATTCTTATTACTCAGGTTCTGGAGGCATTTCAGCAAACATGACCTCAACAACAGTTCGGTCTAATTTCTGGTCTTACTAGTAACGCATTGACAATGCATTGAGGCAAAACACGTTGCATACCATGAATATCAACAGTCTGCAATCCTGGTTTGCACCTCAAGCTGAATTGCGACAGGTTATTCGATTGGCTCATTCAACCTTGACTCATTCAACAAAGGCATTTAGTAAATGATTACTAACTCAGAAGCCCTAAACGTTGCATTTGAACATTACGAAGCTGGACGCTTATCCGAGGCTGAGCAGATTTATGGGCAGATTTCGCAAGTTCAGCCAGAGAATGTTGAGTTGATGCAACGATTGGCTTATCTTGCTTGCCAGTTGAACAAGTTTGATCAGGCGATCGCATCTTACCAAAAAGCCTTAGAGCTTAATCCAGATTCATCAGTGGCTGCACTACTTCACAATGATCTGGGTAATGTTCTGATTCAGCAAGGAAAGTTTGAAGAAGCGGCTCAATCTTATCGACGTGCCCTCAAGCTTAACCCTACCTCGACGGAAGCACACAACAACCTGGGTAACGTTCTGAATCAACAGGGCAAGTTTGAGGAAGCCGCTCAGTTTTATCGGCAGGCCCTCCAGTTTGATCCTAACTCTGCTGAGGCCTATAACAACCTGGGTAATATTTTCATTCGGCAAGGCAAGTTTGAGCAAGCTATCCAGGCTTATCAAAACGTTCTCAAGCTGAGTCCAAATTCACCTGCAGCACACAGAAACTTTGGCAACGCACTTGAAGAAGTAGGCCGGTTTGAGGAAGCCATGCAGGCTTACCAGGATGCTCTCAAACTTGATCCGAGTTTTGCTGATGCCAGGTTTTCTATTTGTATGGGTCAGCTCCCAATTATCTATGCCAGCTTGAACGAAATTCAAGTTAAGCGCGAGTGTTATCAACATCATCTGAATCAACTGGCAGGTTACTATCACGATGCTAGCCCTGAAGAGCAAGCCAAAGCGGCTGATGCAGTCGGTACATCACAACCCTTTTGGCTGACCTATCAGGGACTGAACAATCGGTGTTTGCAGCAAACATACGGAGCATTGATCCACCAGTTGATGGTAAGCCGTTACCCAACGTACAGCGCACCCATTCCTTTACCAAAGCTAGATACAACAGAAAAGATTCGGATTGGTTTTGTCTCTGGATTTTTTCGGGAGCACTCGAATTGGAAAATTCCAATTAAGGGTTGGGCAGAGAATCTGGATAGAAGCGAATTTGAATTGTTCGGTTATCACACGGGTTCAATCCAAGATCAGGAAACCCTGAAAGCGGCAAAAGTATTTGATAAATTTATTCAAGGGCCACTCCTGTTTGAACAATGGTGTGAGGCTATCATTCGAGACAGATTGCATATCCTAATTTTTCCAGAGTTTGGAATGGATCCGACAGCCATCAAGTTAGGATGTTTAAGACTGACTGCGGTTCAAATCGCTTCCTGGGGGCATCCAGAAACGAGTGGACTTCCAACTATGGATTACTATGTCAGCAGTGACTTAATGGAGCCTGAGAATGCGCAGGACTACTATACCGAAAAGTTAGTCAGACTCCCTAATCTTTCTATTTATTACACTCCCCTAGAACTTTCTCAGCAACCGATTAATAGAACCGACCTGGGTATCGAGGATGACGATATCATGTTCTGGTGTTGCCAGTCTTTGTATAAATATTTACCTCAGCATGATGATGTTTTTCCTCAAATTGCTAAGGATCTGAGGAACGCTAAATTTGTGTTCATTAATGGTTCTAATGAACACGTTACAACTGTTTTTCGCCAGCGTTTGAATCAAGCGTTTCAACCGTTTGGAATCGATTATCAAGCTCATTGCGTGTTCTTGCCCCGGATGAATCCGAAAAAATTTGCTGGCATCACTGCTCTGGCAGATATTTTTCTGGATAGCATTGGCTGGTCGGGCTGCAACTCAACGCTAGAATCGATCGCCCATAACATCCCCGTTGTAACGCTACCGGGCGATTTGATGCGAGGACGGCACACAATGGCAATTCTCAAACTGATCGGAATTGCAGAAACGATCGCGACTAGCAAAGAGGATTACGTCAATCTAGCCATTCGCCTGGGTCAAGATGCGGCCTATCGTCAATCGCTGTCTGAAAAAATTGCTGAGAACAAGCCCAAACTCTATGGCGATCTCACGTCTGTCCGTGCCCTGGAGGAATTTCTGCTGAAGACGGTTGGGAAGCCGCGCCGGTCTGAAGCAGAGATTGCCGAAGCGTTGCGGTTGGCGATTCAGCATCATCGGAGGAACGAATTAGACCAGGCAGAACAAATTTACCATCAGATTTTAGCCAAACAGCCCAATCATGCGGAGGCACTACATGGGTTAGGGACACTGGCACAGCAAAACGGACAGTATGCAGCGGCTGAACGATTCCTGAATGCTGCCCTACAGGTGCAGCCAAACTCGATCAAAAGCTGGTTTAGTTTAGGAAATTTGTACCAGGCTCAAGGACAGTTCTCTAAAGCGATCGCACCCTATCAGCAAGCAATTGCCCTCCGCCCCGATGCGGCTCCTATTTACAACAATCTGGGCTACGCACTGCAACACGAGGAGCGTTGGGAAGACGCGATCGCTTGCTATCAAAAAGCACTCCAGGTGCAACCCAACTGTGTTGAAGCGGAGGCAAACCTGGGCAATGCCTTGCACGCTCAAGGACAACTCTCTCCCGAACAAAAAGCCCATTATGCGGTACTTAATCATCGCTTGGGATTAGGTCGGCAAAAAGCAGGCGATTTAGAGATAGCGATCGTATACTATCAGCAGGCAATCAATCTGAAACCCACCTTAACAGAGGCTCATCACTGCTTGCAGACGGCTTTACAAGAGCGAGGATGAGATGGTTTTCTCATCCATATAACACTGTTTTTTCAAAAGTTCTTTTGCAATTTAATCACAGTTTAATTCATTCGCTTTATGACACAAGTTAGGACAATGATCGACTTTTCAGGAAGGCTGGTTGAGCCAGAGGAGATCTTATTTGCCTTAAAGAAGGACATGAAGTTGAAGGAGGTGTGCCATACGATCCTGGAACAACGTGTAATTGATGAAGCGGCTCAGTCGCGAGGGTTAACCGTTAACCCTGAAGAAATTCAAGCTGAAGCGGATCACCTGCGTCATAAGCTCCGTCTCCAACAGGCATCCGATACTCTTTCCTGGTTAGCAGGACAGTTAGTCAGTGCGGAGGATTGGGAAGCAGGGATTCGCGATCGCTTGTTAGGCCAAAAGCTTGCTGAATCGCTTTTTTCTCAAGAAGTGGAACGATTTTTTGCACAACACCGTTTGGACTTTGAGCAGGTGTTACTGTATCAAATTATTATTCCCTATCAGCAGGTCGCTCAAGAAGTATTTTATGAAATTGAGGAAGAAGAAATTAGTTTTTATCAGGCAGCCCATTTGTACGATATTGACGAACAACGGCGGTTTAAGTGTGGTTACGAGGGCAAGATTTATCGCTGGAATCTGAACCCGGAATTTTCTGCGATCGTATTTTCCGCAAATCCCAAAACGGTCATCGGCCCGATTAAAACCGAACAGGGGTTTCATCTTTTGATGGCTGAAGAGTTTATCCCTGCCCAATTGACTCCTGAAGTGCGTCAGGAAATTTTGCAGCGCTTGTTTCGAGAATGGTTACAAGCAGAACTGAATCATTTCCTGTGTAACCAGGATTGAATTGGATGTACATCCCACGACTAAAGCCCTTTTGTGCCCTCACCCTAAATCCCTCTCCCAGGACGGGAGAGGGACTTCAATCCAGTCTTGTACCCACGCTCCTTTTCTAAAACTTCAGGAATTGCAATTCTTTTTCCGCTTCAATGCCATTCCTGCAACACCAGTTAGCAAAACTCCCACTATCGTCGTAGGTTCCGGCACGGCGGCTGTAGAAGCAGAACTGAATTGGCCCTGCACTAATGTGAGCTGCTTTGGAGCATCAAACGCCCGCTGGTAAGAACCCTGAAACAGAGCAAAGATAGATTCTGTATTACCTCCAAAACTACCATTGAGATTCTGAGACAGGCTAACGTTAGAACCAACGTTGAGTCCAAAATTGTCCTGATTACCCGGAGTATCCAGAAAACCCCTTACCGAGAATACATCGATAGGATTTCCTAAATCATTGTCTGCAAACAGCGCGAAAAATAATTCACCCCCTGCACGAGCAGTTTCAGTCGCTGAATCATCAACGAACGTTTTCAGATTGAGGAGAGCCTTAAAGTTGAAGCTAAACTGATTTTGAACGGAGAACTGACCAACCAGTGATGCTTCACCAGTTGCCAATCCAGCATATTCCGCGCCGTCACCCAATACTTGAGCGATCGAAAAACTTTCCCCCCTTGGCGGATTGCTGGACAAGAATGCTAACGCGTTTGCATCTGCTCTAACAAACTCACTATTGGAAACAACGGTTGCGTTGGTATTCGTAAAGGTGCCTGTAGATTCAGGACTAAAATTAAAGCCAGAGAACTCAATGTGATTCTCAGAAAGTGCCAGTGTGGCTGCATTTGCCTGGTTGGGAGAGAGGACGATCGCCGAACTCGTAATCAGCGGAGCAATGAGCAGAAAGACTGGCTTGATCGTTGTAGGTCGTACCTTCATGGATCTTCTCTTCATTGGGGTCTATTTCTGTAACAAGCAGCAAAACGTGACGGTTTTGACACACCTTCAAAACTGGATAGGGGATATTACTGGCAGCATAGGAACAGTGCCAATGGTTACTTGACACCTATGCTTCTGCTTGAGATGGCGTAAAACTTTTGCTGTAATCCGACTGTGATGGGGCAGAAAACGAATTCCCATCCAGGGTTCAGCACCCAATGCTCGGTAATCAGGGTTCTGAGAATATTTACGGTAGGCTTCTTTTCAAGATAATCTGAAATTTGTAAAAATCTGGTAAGTGTGTCCGTCCCCTGGAAAAGGAATGTATAAATTTCAACCCAGGATTTATTTATAAGTGCTGCTGCACCTGGTTGACTGACAAATCTTTTTTGTAGGTTGGGTTGAACATCGTGAAACCCAACGCAAGTCGTGGTCTTGTTGGGTTACGCTATCGCTTTTCTGGTATGCTGGAACGGCTTTACCCAACCTACGCAAGAATCGGGGTTTCGAGAGTTTTGTCAGTGCCCATCCAATCCGTCATCCCTTCGATGGGCACGGGCATCCGCCCTTTGCCCATCCTACGGTTTCTAGTGAGGGGATTCCACGCAAGTGAAAGCCGCTATAATGCCGGGTTAATTAAGAGGAAAGAGGATGTTATAACAGTCCGGTGAGATTTTTGGGGAGCACGGCGTTTGAGCAAACAACTTTGCATCGATGTTCGACACTTTCTGATTCAATGCTTTGCCGATGTAGGTCAAAAGCACACGCAGTGGAGTACATCCCTCTCAGCGAAACGGTTGCGAGGGTGGATAGAGCAACTGGCCTGGGCAAAAAGGCTAACGCTAATCCTGCTTGTCATCCTGGCAGTGACAGTTCTGTTACCCCTAGCAAGCTGCAATTCAACTGAACTCAAAACTCAAGCTGCCCAAGGATCCCAATTGGTGATTAGCTCCCTTACCGATCCCAGAACGTTCAACTACGCCAATCTCGAATCGTTTCCCAATATTTTCCTGTTTGCCTACGATGGGTTGACTCGCGAAAACGGTGCGACGGGGGAAATTGAACCTGCCTTAGCAGAATCCTGGCAAATGTCTGAGGATAAGCTGCGAGTTGTCTTCACCCTGCGGCAGGGGTTGAAATGGTCGGATGGTCACCCCTTGACGGCAGACGATGTGGTGTTTACCTATCGGGATGTGGTGTTTAATCCGGATATCCCGACCAATGCTAAAGATGATATTCGGATTGGTCCCAATGACAAGTTTCCGAATGGAACGTTTCCCACCGTGCGTAAGCTGGACGATCGCCGCGTTGAATTCCGGTTACCCGAACCCTTCGCCCCGTTTCTGCGTGCAACAGCAGGGCCCGATGGGATTATGATCATGCCCAAACATGCGTTGGCAGAGACGCTGAAGACGAAAGGCCCCGATGGCAATCTAAAACTCATTTCCACCTGGAACACGGATACTAAACTGTCAGAGATTGTGGTCAACGGCCCTTACCTGCTGGAAAGTTACGTAGCGGGTCAACGACTCGTCTACCGTCGCAACCCTTACTACTGGCGCAAGGATGCACAAGGCAACCCACTCCCCTACATCGATCGCATCATCTGGCAGTTCATTGAAAACACCGACACCCAACTGCTGCGCTTCCGCTCTGGGGAACTGGATGTGATGGGAGATGCTCGTCCCCTGCGCCCGGAATACTATTCCTTGCTGAAACGGGAGGAGAAACGGGGAAATTTTCACGTTTACAACGGCGGGCCCTGGTCAGGAATCACCTACATGGCATTCAACCAGAACAAGGCGAAGCGTGAGGATGGCACCCCAATTGTGAATCCAGTCAAACTGCGCTGGTTCACCAATCTGGCATTCCGGCAAGCGATCGCCCATGCGATTAATCGCGATCGCATGAATACCAACATCTATCGTGGACTGGGAGTGATGCAAAACTCCCCCATCTCAGTGCAAAGCCCCTACTTCCTCTCTGCTGAAAACGGTGTGAAAGTCTACAATTATGACCCGCAAAAAGCAAAGGAACTGCTCTTAGGAGCCGGATTCAAGTACAATTCCCAGGAACAACTGCTGGACTCTGACGGCAACCGTGTGCAGTTCAACTTACTCACCAATGCTGGAAACCTGGTGCGAGTCGCGATCGGCGCTCAAATTAAACAAGATCTGAGTCGGATCGGCATTCAGGTCAACTTTAGCCCGATCAATTTCAATACACTCGGTGAGAAAATCTCCACCACTCGCGACTGGGACGCTCATATCATTGGCTTTACCGGTGGCATCGAACCCCACAGCGCTGCCAATTTCTGGATGACCCGTGGCGCATCCCATTACTTCAATCTCAAGCAACAACCTGGTCAACAACCGATTCAAGATTGGGAACCCAGTGAGGTTGAAAAAGAAATCGATCGCCTCTTCATCGCTGGCGCACGAGAACTGGACGAAACCAAACGCAAGCAAATTTATGATCAGTTTCAGCGTCTGGTTCAAGAACAGCTCCCCATCACCTTCCTAACCCACGAGCGGGCACTCATGGCGGCCCGTGACACCCTGGATGGACTGAAATACTCTGGTTTACCGAGTTGGGGATTGTGGAATATTCAGGAATTGAGGATGAAGGGGAAAGGGTAGAAGGAGGACGGAGGACGGAGGACGGAGGAACACGGTTCTTCGATTTAATCTATAGGTTACGAATCGCCTTGAGGGCTTGGAGTAATTGCACAGCTCGCTCGGCATCAATCAGATTCACTTCTGGCAGGAGCTGGTACGTCACCGGCTGTCCTGCTTGCAGGTATACAAATCGATAACTAACGCCGTTAGTGGTTAGCCCCCAAACAAAGGTCTGACCTTCCAAACTGTGAGCAGCGTAGGTCAGTAATTGCGGTAATCCTGCTAGTGCATCAATTTGGCTATTCTTTGTTTCAATCACCAACACCCAAAAATATGGACTGACAGCTTTTGCAGTTAGTTTGTTAATCGCCAGAATATCAGCGCGACCATTGATCGTGATATCTTCATCCGCGATCGCAATTTCTGCAATGTCTTGCTCAAGGGTTATTTGGATAGGAAAACGGTAGAACCCTGCCAACCGTAATAGTGGAGCCAGCACCAGCAGTTTTATCTGCCCTTCCAACACTTTACCGGAGGTTAAGTAGTAGCGAAAATCATCACGAATTTGGATCAGCTCTTGCTGCTCAAATTCTGTCAATGGTTCTAGCAAAAGCAGTTTTGAAAACGGAAGGCTCTCAAACCGTTCCTGTAGATTCAAAAAGCGATGAACCTGATCAAGGGTCAAGTTTTTGGCATTTAGAGTCGTCATCGTTAGAATCCAAAAACGTTTTGGGCAATACTCAACCCGGTTGCCCCTATTCTAGGAGACTGGCGTATCCGTGGACTATTCAACCCGTTGAAGCCACACACGAACCCAACAGCAATTGTTGAGCAATATCTTGAGCGATCGCCCTAAAGTAGAAATTGCATCTTTATTGTTGATTTGCCTACCGTGTCTCAGCCCGAAGCCTTACGTCATCTACTCAACGCCGTTGCTGGGGGTGAGATGTCACCCGACAGTGCCCTCGATCAGCTTAAATATCTTAACTTTGAGACCGTTGACGACTTTGCCCGCATTGACCATCATCGCGCCTTACGAACCGGCTTCCCAGAAGTAATTTGGGGTCCTGGCAAAACTCCAGAGCAAATTGCCCGCATCATGGAAGTGATGCGCGATCGCGCTCCCGTCGTCATGGCCACCCGGATTGAACCAGACGTATACGCCCAACTGAAAGAAAAAGTGTCAGATGTAGAGTATTACGAGCTAGCGAGAATTTGTGCCTTGCGGAAAAACCGTGAAGATGAGGGGATGAGGAGATGGGGAGATGGGGAAAGTGAGGAAACAGGGGGAGCAAAAAAACCTCAATCTACAATCTACAATCTACAATCTACAATCTCCTCACCCGCTCACCCGCTCACCGGCTCACCCCTCCACTCTGGCAGCATCAACATCCTCTCCGCCGGTACTGCCGATCTCGCGGTTGCCGAGGAAGCGGCCGTCACAGCAGAGCTATGCGGTTTCCATGTCCAGCGTTTGTGGGATGTCGGCGTTGCCGGAATTCATCGGTTGTTGAGTCACCGGGAGACGATCGCCGCAGCCGATGTGCTGATTGTCGTTGCTGGGATGGAGGGTGCCTTACCGAGCGTGGTGGCTGGGCTGGCAGATTGTCCCGTCATCGCGGTTCCAACCAGCATTGGCTATGGAGCTAGCTTTAATGGACTGGCAGCGTTATTGGCAATGCTCAATTCCTGTGCCGCTGGAGTCGGGGTAGTCAACATCGACAACGGCTTCGGAGCCGCGATTTTGGCAGGACAGATTTTGAGAACCGCGAGTCGGATGAGTGAAAGGATAAAGGATAAAGGATGAAAGCGATAATGAAACCTCTTCATCCCTTCATCCCTTCATCATTCCTACTCCACCCAGCGAACTTATACTCTAAACACTGGTAACGTGAAGTGAAAACAGCTTCCCTGGTCAGGTGTGGAATCAACCCAAATCTGACCGTAGTGTGCACGAATGATGCGCTGGCATAGGGATAACCCAATCCCATAGCCTTCTTTGTCCTCGTCCCGTTCCAGGCGGAAGCGATCTTCAAAAACGCGTTCCTGGTTTTCGGGCGGAATGCCGGGACCGTTATCACAAACGCTGATCTGAACCTTTTGAGTGGTACGGTGCAGGGCAGAGAGCTGAATGACCCCACAAATAGGTGTGTACTTGATGGCGTTGTCTAATAGGTTGACGATCACTTGCCGCACCCGTTCACCATCTGCAAGCACCAGTGGCAAATCGGTTGGAATGTCTTTCTCGACGTGCTGAGATTTTGCCTGGAAGCGATCGCGCAGATGCTCCAGGACATCTAAACAGAGCGCACCGAGGTTCAACTTTTGTGGTTGAATCTTGAGTTCGGAACTGGCACCTCTGGCGGCTTGTAGGATGTCTGTGATCATTCGGTCGATCGCCCGCGTTTGAGTCCGAGCATGCTTCAACAGTTGAGCGGTCAAGGCAGGTGTGAGGCGAGATTCCAGCCTGCCGTTAACGCTGTAGCCCATTTCCAGTGTTTCCAGGGCTAGGGAAGCCGCCGTGAGCGGGTTGCGCAGGTCGTGAGCCAGCATGGCAATGATTTGGTCTTTGAACCGGATCTGGTGCTCAAGCTCTTCTTTTTCTTGCTTAAGTCGAAAAATTTCATCCGACAAGCGTAGCAATTCTGCTGATTGCGTGATTGAACTGAACGTGCTTTGCAGTTCTGAAGCTGAGATTGGGGCAGCAACGGCTGACGAATGGGGTGGTTCATTGGTTGAGATAGCGACCGTTCCGGTGCCGATCGGTGACCTCAAGCGGGTAGTTTCATCCTCTTGCTCTGGGTTGGAAAGGGGGGCTGGCAACGACAGATCCAGGAGCGATCGCTCATCATCCACTCGTTCTGAATAGCCCAATTGCTCTAAGTACTCCATTACTGAACCTTGCCAATAGGGCCACCAATGCTGTAACTGTTCAACTAAATTACTCCCTGCCAGTGTGTGTCGAGGCTCCGGACGGATTTTGATCAAGGAGGGAGTGGCAATTAGACGAAAATACTCGGCCAAATGCGGCTGCTCACTCACATCAATAATCTGAAGTTCAAAATCGCACTCTGCCTTGAACTCCTGAAGAGCAGTGCGAACTTGTTGAACTTGCTCTTTAGAATTAGGGAGTTTGTTCACAAACAGCAAAAGCTGCAAAGGGCTTATATTGATTGGCTTTCCAGGGGTTGCCTGCATGGGATGCCTCAGCTGCTCGATTTCAAACCTAAACCAAACAACACAGACGTAGCAAAGGAGTCAATGAGTTACTACAAGATGAGCTACCCCAATTAGTATTGACCGCTGCTCAGTACTTTTATTCTATAAACTAATCTGTCATGAATGCTGCTGTCACTTTCCTCGCAGGCGAAACAGCAGAAATTGAGTAATCTGCTGTTGATTGAAGTTGTCATCACTTACTAATAACAGACTCTGACTGCCATCAGGCAACTGTGGCCCCAAGGTCATGCCCTCCAAGTTGTCGATCGCGATATTGAGTTCACTGAGATCGCGCAGGAGTTGCTTCCGGATCGGTTGCACGCCCTGAAGAACCTTGAAGCTGGCGAAATTGGAGGTATCGGTTGCCCCTCCCGATGCGAATTGAAACAATTTGACCGCAAAGCCATTGATACCGAAGGAACGCTCTAGACTGAGAAAGTGCCCGCCCTGGTCGATCGCCAGGATCTCGGTCAACCCGTGATACATCGCTCCATCGGGAGGGGGATCCATTGGGTAAAGGTGCTCTGAGACCAGCAGCGTGCGGCTGTCAATGTAGTAATGCAGCATCCGGTTGCGGCTGGCTCCTTGTTGCGGATGCTCTGGGTCAACATCCTGCATCAGAGCTGACTCCGTTGCCGTGAACAACCGAAACGGCTCGATCGCCACACTGTTGCCACCCTGCACGTTCAGAGTCAGCGCCTCAAATCCCAAATTGTCTCCCACCCCCTGTGGCGGATTGTCTTTAATCGGCGTGTAATGTTCTGGAATCGATAAGCTGCGCTTCCCCTGCCCAGTTTTCAGGTCAAATTCGCGCACAAATGGAGCAATCCCTTTGCTGGCAACGCCTTCACTAGAAATAAAAACCGTCATTCCCAAGGGAGCCAGAGCAATTCCCTCCGGGTCAACGCTACCTTTTGCGTAGGGTTGACCCGTTTCATCAGTGAGGGTGGTCGCGCCTTCCACCTCTATGCGTTTGAGTTTGGGTGCTTTCGGGTCGGCAGCATCCAGCGAGAGCTTCAGGGTGTAGAAGCGGGACGGGGCAAGATCACCGCGATCGTCCGATATGGCATAGATGCGATCGCGTTTCCGGTCATAGGTAATCGCCGACAAGCCACCGACGGGAGTTCCCTGAAACTTCTGTTTGGGGAGCGTGTATTCCCCCAAGAAGTCCAGCGACAGATTCAGGAATAATCGCTCCTCGGCACTCACTTGCGGCAGGGTGCAGGCAGTGAGGAGGGGCATTAACGCTATGGCTAATGTGATTAGCCAGGCAAGGGGGTTGAATCGGCGATCGCTCACGGTTGGTGGGGATGGGGGGACGGGGATGGGGAGATGGGGAAACACGGAGACAACTCAATCTGCAATCTAAAATCTAAAATCTAAAATCTAAAATCGCATGGGTTTACCAGACTGATTATCGGCGATCGCGCTTCTTCTTTGAGGGGTTGAAACAATATTCTTCAGCGAATTATTCTCCGCGATCGCGCCGTTTACCTGCAGGGTAGGCATGGAAGTTGCTAAGGTGAGCAAGTCACTATCATCCGTGAAACTAGGCATCCTTTCTCTCATGTCTGCCTCTCCCTTTGCTGCCGAACGCCTGCTGTTTACCCCCGCCGCTTCAACCCCTGATGCTGTTCCCACCATCTTTGCGTTTCCAAACGAGTACAGTGTGGGAATTACTAGCCTGGGCTATCAGGTGGTGTGGGCAACGCTGGCAGCGCGGCAGGATGTGCAGGTCAGTCGGCTGTTTACGGATGCGCAAGAGCCATTGCCGTTTGAGCCGGAGCTAGTGGGCTTTTCGTTGTCGTGGGAACTGGACTATGTCAATGTCCTGAGCGTGCTAGAGTTGCTGGGAATTCCGATTCGGGCCGCGAACCGATCCCCCCTAGCCCCCCTTATTAAGGGGGGAACACCGGCCTTAGCCCCCTTGTTAAGGGGGTTGGGGGATCATTATCCTCTTGTCTTCGGTGGAGGCCCGGTGCTGACGGCTAATCCGGAGCCGTATGCGGACTTCTTTGATGTCATTCTACTGGGTGATGGGGAGTTGCTGCTGAATGAGTTTATTACAGCCTACAAAGCGGTTCGTGACCAAGATCGAGCGACCCAACTGCGACATCTGGCAACGGTTCCAGGGATTTATGTGCCCAGTTTATACGAAGTCACCTATGACGGTGTGGAGGGTCCGGTACAGTCAGTTCAGCCGGTGGACTCGGAGATCCCAGCCTGGATTGAGAAGCAAACCTATCGGGGCAATACACTGTCGGCCTCGACGGTGGTAACGGAGAAAGCCGCGTGGGAAAACATTTACATGGTGGAGGTGGTGCGCAGTTGTCCAGAGATGTGCCGCTTCTGTTTAGCCAGTTATCTGACGCTGCCGTTTCGGGTTGCCAGTGTGGAGGAGTCGTTGATTCCGGCGATCGCCCGTGGACTGGCGGTCAGCGATCGCCTGGGACTGTTGGGAGCCTCTGTGACTCAGCATCCCGAATTTGAGACAGTGTTGGACTACCTGAATCGCCCGGAATACGACTCTATTCGGTTGAGTATTGCCTCTGTGCGCACAAATACCGTCACCCCCAAACTGGCGGAAACCCTGGTCAAGCACGGCACGCGCTCAATTACGATCGCCGTTGAAAGTGGTTCTGACCGGTTGCGGCGAATTATCAACAAGAAGCTGACCAACGCCGAAATCATTCAGGCGGCGAACAATGCAAAGGCAGGCGGTCTCAGTCACCTGAAGCTCTATGGCATGGTCGGGGTTCCCAATGAAGCGATGGAAGACCTGGAGCAAACGGTAGCAATGTTACGAGATATCAAGCAGTCCGCTCCCGGTCTGCGGCTCACATTTGGGTGCAGCACCTTTGTTCCCAAGGCCCACACCCCGTTTCAATGGTTTGGAGTGAATCGTCAGGCAGAAAAGCGGCTGCAGTTTTTGCAAAACAATTGCGATCGCAAGGCATTGACGTTCGCCCAGAGAGCTACAATTGGTCAGTGATTCAAGCCTTGTTGTCACGAGGCGATCGCCGCCTGTCGCACTTGTTGGAGCTGACCCGCCACTACGGTGATTCCTTGGGCAGCTACCGGCGCGCGTTCAAAGAACTCAAGGGTCAATTGCCCGGTCTAGATGATTATGTCCATGACAACTGGCAATCGGGTCAAACACTACCCTGGAGTCACTTACAAGGACCACTGCCGGAAGCGACCTTGCTCAAGCATTTAGCAGCCGCAACCGAACAGTTTGATCAGTCAAGCACAGCAATTACAACAAACAGGGTTTATCAACCTAAATGACACACGGGGAGTCTAGGTATCAAAGTATTTCCCTAGCCCCTAACCCACCCATCAAAGCAACCCCCCACTATACAAGCATTAGTGTCACAATACACACATTTGCAACAGGTAGTTACGTTATGCTTTGACAGGTGATGTTGATTGGTTAACATCATTTAGCTTCAGAAATCCGTTCAGCTCCAACGTTACTTCTCACGGCAGGTTCCTATGGCAAGCTCTAACTCTATCCCCTTTGAGAATACTTCTGCAGCAAGAGATCTCTCCGAAGAGCTATTTTGGGAGAGCCTGAAGCGGCGATCGCCGCCAGTTCCGGTTTTCAGCGTTGGCAGCTTGAGTGCAACAACGACGATCAGCTCAATGGGTTAGGGCTAGATTATCTAGTGCGTCGTTATCTGCGCGAGACGTTGGAAACATTGGCGTATTGATTATTTTAGAAAATCCGGTAGTTTGATTTTTTGATCTTTGAGGATCTGGCGGAGCGGTTCAATCTTCTCCAGGGCCCCTTGCGCGGGCTTTTGATACCTTTCTACCTGGCGATACGTCCTCAGCGCCCGCTTCACGTCCAAGTGGATCTCATCGGTTGGGTAGTTTTGAATCACTTCCAGCAAGGTCAACTTATTGTCACTGGATGTTGATTGAATCAAGGCAGTTCGCAGCGCTTCTCGGTTCTCGCGATCGTCCGGAGTCTGAATCATCTTGCCCATTTCATCGAGCAGCAGATTGCCAACCGAGTTATTGAGTGCTTTGTCCAACAATTTGGAGTTGACATCGACCGGCTGCATCAAGATTTGGCGGACGGATTTTGGATCGCTATTGGTCTTTTCCAGATACCGTCCCATTACAGGTGAGACTTCACCTCGCTCAGCAAAGTCGCTTAACTCGGAGACTGCTAGCCGTTGACGCAGAATGCCATAGCGAAAGACGACTTCTTCGGCTGCTTGTCCAGCAGGAGCACTGAGGAGAAGGCTGGTAGCGGCGATCGCCAATCCAAGTGGGCAGTAGAGCAAAATTTTGAGAAATGGCATATTCAAAAAGTTAAGTGGACAACGATTCAGTATTGAATAAACAGTCGTTGGTCATTGGTCATTGGTCACTTTTCCTTTGTGAATGACTAATAACAAATGACGGATGACACTGCTGCCTATTCAGTCCAATTGTGGCAAGCTAAGGAGATTTCTGAGAGAAAACATACCATTTGGTAGGGGCAGGTTTTGCCAGAGTCTCTGCATCAAGTCGATGGGTTTAATGCCAAACCTGCCCTTACAGGTATTTTGTTTGCTAGAAATCTCCTAAATC
>JAAUSG010000120.1 GCA_012034055.1 Leptolyngbyaceae cyanobacterium RU_5_1
GGATCTCCGGGGGGGGGTGATGAATACCGGAGGTAGGGGGGGTGGTTAGCGCGTTGGATGAATCAGAACGCGGACTGACTTGCGTTGCCTGTTGAGCAGTGAGGCGTTCTTCAATTTCGCGCACGTCTTCTTCGCGCAAGTGGAGCAATTCTCGGATGTCGTTGAGTTCCTGACGACCGCGATCGGTCAACGGATGATCCTGCATCATGTTCCGCATCATCCGCTCGTAGGTATCGAGGTCTTTTTGATCCTCTTTCGTCCGCTTCGGAATCACCAGTTCAGTATCGCTGTCAGGCAGGCTGAGAGCTTCCTGGGTTCGTTTGATTGCTTGGTAGGCATCTTCGTTGGCAGTCATTCCGCCCTCTCGATCAGCTTGGAGGAAATTTCTTGAAACAACTGTATCCGTTGTTGGCGTTCTCGGACAGGTCTTAAAACGTGAGATTCGATTTCAGCGGCTTCCAGCGGCGATAGTTCTAACTCATTCCAGAGGGCATTGAGGGTGTTCCGCCCCTCTAAAAATCGGAACTCTGTCCAGTCAATTTCGCTTTTCTCAGCGTCCTTCTCTACGATCTTCTCAAACTTTCGTTCCAGGAATTGGCGGTATCGAACTTCAGGGGTTTGGCTGGGAACCTGGAGCACCAGTTGATTGGCTGTTTCATCTGAACCGTAAAATTGGGGATGCTGCAATGGAGCCGCAATTTTGAGCTTGCGTTGCGCGTAGAAGTGCAACTCTCTGACCGTCAAGGAGCCGTCGTAGTCGTGGTCAGCCGCACCGGTTGCAGCCCCTTCTGCCATGATATCGCGTGTAGCTCCAGGCGTCCAGATTTTCGGGTTCTGTCTCCTGCTGGGTACGGGTGGAGGCAGAGAGGATGACGCGGCGATCGCCAATCAGGTGATCGAACACGTCTTCCATTGAGCCAGAGTCCTCAGTGGGTTGAATGCCAGGGGTGAGCCGAAAGCAGCAGTCGAAGATCACCACTTGTCGCCAGGCTGGACTGCTGTCCATCACGTTTTGCAGGAAGCTGGCTGGCAGAGTACGGGCGCGAATCAGGTTGCCGCGATCGTCCAGAGCCGTCGTCGGGGCAGCCAGATAAAGCTGATCATCCGTATCTTTGATGCCGTAACCCGAAAACAGGAACAGAATCTGGTCATCGTGCTCTCGATGCCGAAAGAACTGCTCAACTATTTCTGTCAGTTCTGGTAAGGGAGGATCGTGGAGCGTTTTCACATCAAACCCAGAGTTCGTCCCCTGCAATGCCCGTTTCAAAACTTCCACGTTAGTCCGTGCTCGGTTCAGGAGAGGCAAGCCTACCTCACACGTACTAATCCCAACCAGCAGCGCAACCTTTGCCATTGATTTATTTACATCGGAACCCAATTGCATTGTGCCAGGACTGACGCATTTTGACCAAAACCTTGGACCAAAACCTCGGAGTGTTAGAAGGATGTGGTGCAGATCGGTTTGCTGTGAGACCAGACCCGGAATCCTTTGCCCCTGCGCGATCCTTCATCCCACTGCAGCCAGTTCAGCGTGCTCAATCCGGGTTCCCAGTACTTTCAAGAATTCTGCTAACCAGCGGGGATGGGCTGGCCAGTCCGGAGCGGTGATCAGATTGCCATCGGCGATCGCCTCATGAATGGGAATATCGGCGTACTGTCCACCGGCGCGGGTCACGTTTCGCCTGTTTGTTTACCGGGGCAAACGGCGTATACCGTATGACCGACCATCTGAAGCGCCTGAAAACGGCACCATCACTTCATAATCTTCGACAAAACTCCCACCAGCATGAGGATGGTTTCCCAGCCATATTGAACCTCCTGGAAATGTTCTTCAGCTATCCAGCAGTGTAGTAGACAATCTGATTCAGTTGGTGGGTGTCTTATCATTTAGGGGGTGTAGGCGATTGTGATCGCCCAGTCCTATAGTGTGAAGGCTGGACAGAATGCAGAAAATTGTGGAAGTATTGCCAGATTCGGTGAAGCTGATTGATCGGGCATTGGAAGTCGTGCTGTCTAAGATGCAGGAAGCGATCGCGCAACGCGGACTCTGTACGATCGCCCTGGCTGGCGGCGGCACCCCCAAGCCCCTCTACGAAAAACTTGCGCTACAGGATTTGCCCTGGGAAAAGCTCCACGTATTTTGGGGCGACGAACGCTGCGTTCCCCCCGACCATCCCGATAGCAATCAGAGAATGGCACGTCAAGCCTGGCTGGACAACGTCCCCATTCCAGCCGCCAATATTCACCCCATGTCCACAGATGCGGCTGACCCATCGGTGGATGCCGACAAACACGAAGCCGAATTGCAGGCATTCTTCAACTCATCAGCAGGAGAGTTCCCGTCCTTTGATATCATTCTCTTGGGGATTGGCGATGATGGGCATACTGCGTCGCTGTTTCCCCATACAGAGGCACTACAGGTGCGCGATCGCCTGGTCACCGTTGGCAACAAAGACGGGCAACCCCGAATCACCTTCACCGCACCATTGATTAATCATGCTCGGGCGGTCATTTTCATCGTTGCCGGAATTGGTAAACGACCCGCCTTAGCGCAAATTTTTGCTCCCGTTGCCGACGATTTCGTCTATCCCGCTCGCCTAATTCAGCCCCAAGCAGAGCTTTGGTGGCTGCTCGATCAAACAGCAGGAGGTGAGCTGGGAGGAACTGGAGGGGCGTAAATTCTCTGATGATGAACGACCTCTGGAGGGGCAGGTTTAGTAAACAATCTGGGGACCTTAGCGAGATCTTGGGCAAAACCTGCCCCTACGCCACCGGAAAATTTACCGTAAGGTTATTCTGCAAGTCGCTTCTGTTCGCTGCGGTAACGCAGATACTCGGCGGCCGCGAATAGAAAGCCGGATGCCAGGATCAACACAACGCTGAGGGCGTTGATATCCGGTTTCACGCCCGTCCGGATGCGGCTAAAGATTTCCATCGGCAACGTGTTTGCTCCGCCGCCAGCCGTGAAGCTGGCAATCAGGAAGTCGTCTAGACTGAGTACAAACGCCAGCAGACAACCCGAGACGATCGCGGGCATCAGTTCCGGTAGTAACACCTGAACAAGGGCCTGAACGGGTGTAGCACCCAAGTCTAATGCTGCTTCTTCTAAACTGGGATTCAGATTCGTGAGCCGGGTGGAGACAACCAGGGCAATGTAAGACAGACAAAAGACGACGTGAGCAGCGACAATCGTCCCCAGGCTGAGTTGAATCAGTCCACCACTAAAGGGAATAGCAACCGCTGCCAGGAAAATCAGCGTCGCCACCGCGATCGCAATATCGGGAATAATCAGTGGCAGATAGGCAATTCCCTGATACACCTGTTTGCCAGGAAAGCGGTAGCGGGACAAGCCAACGGCCATCAGGGTGCCAATCACAGCCGCGATCGCTACGGCGCAGAATGCCACAATCAAACTATTGCTGAGGGCCGTCAGGATGCGATCGTCATTAAAGAACGCCTGATACCATTTCCACGTCAACCCCTTCCACTCAGCGCTGTAGCGAGAATCATTGACGCTGTAGACCGCCAATACCAGAATGGGCAGGTACATGAACCCAAACATCAGCAGGGAAAAGGGCGCTAACCAGGAGAAGGAGAACCTGGGTTTGATAGGAGACGGTGACATCAGCTTACACTCCACCTGCACTGCTGCGATCGCCATACTTGAGCCAGAGCGCGATCGCAATACTCACAATTAAAATCAAAATCATGCTGAGTGCGGATCCAAATCCCCAATTTTGGGTTGCGCCCAGAAACTGGTTGTAGACTAAACGGGCAACGGTCATGCTGGAGGCACCTCCTAAGACCTCTGGATTGATGAAATCCCCCATGCAACTGATAAAGACCAGCAGGGAACCAGCTGCAATCCCCGTTAGCGTTTGGGGAACGGTGACGTTCCAAAATGCCTGTGCTGGGGTCGCGCCCAAATCGGCGGCGGCTTCTAGCAAGCTGCGATCGAGCTTTTCCAGGGCTGCGTAGAGAATCAGCACCATATAGGGCAGTAGACTGTAGGTCATGCCAATCAGAACGGCCGGTTCACGATTCAGAATATCAAGCGGTGGCAACCCAACTGTGCCCAAAAGGGAATTCATGACACCGGTTGGGCGCAGAATGGTGATCCAGGCATAGGAGCGCAGCAGGGACGAAGTCCACAACGGCAGCACAAATCCGAGTACAACCAAATTCCGCCACCGCTTAGGTACGATTAAGGCGATCCAGTAGGCGACAGGAAACCCGAGCAGCAAGCAAATCAAGGTGGTTGCGATCGCAAAGGACAGCGATCGCGTCAATACTGGAAAATAATCTGGTTGAAAAATCCGAGTGTAGTTCTCTAACCCAGACGGATTCACCACCTGCCCCGGTCGAATGCCTGGCACCAGGCTTAGTTCCAAAATCAGCAGCGTTGGAATCACCAACAGCAATGCCAGCCAAATCCCCGCCGGACTCAATAACACCAAAGGTTGCAGCCACCGAGGAGAAGCCTTGGGGAAATCTGATTCGGTGGACAGGGGCGGAGAGGGGCTGGACATAGGGAAGGGGGAATGACGAATGACGAATGATGAAGTTGGAGCAGACCGCTTAATGCTCAATTTTTACTTTAGGGCTTATGCGGGTAATGGGTCATTGGTAGTGGGTAATCGGACATTCAGCCAATTACCCACTACCCACTACCCACTACCCACTACCGGTCTAAACCATGATCTTTTGGTCATCTGCGTAAGTCCTGTAATTGATTCATCCACTGGTTAGCTTTGTCCAGTATTGGTCATACAACTCCAATATTTCGGGTCTAAGTGGAATGATCCGTTCACACGCATTAATGACGTCTTCCGATGGAAACAAACTGCGATCGTTGCGCAATGGCGTTGGAAGTTGGTCGTAGGCAGCCTGATTGGGAGTAGCAAAAAACAGCCGCTGGGTGATGTCTGCTGCGATCGCGGGCTGCAGCATAAAGTTGATCCAGGCATAGGCGGCATCTGGATTGGGCGAACTTTTGGGAATTACCATCGTGTCACTCCACAACGATGAGCCGCTTTTAGGGATGACATACTTGAACTTGCGGTCTGGATTTTCGTTGATCACCCGAACCGCATCCGCGGAATAGACCATCGCTAAAAGCAAGTCACCGGCCAACAAGCGATCGATCCAGGCAGACGTTGTGAAGGTTGTCACTGCAGGCTTCAATGTGACCAGCTTTTCGTAGGCGTGTTGAATCTCTTGAAGATTTGTGGAGTTGTACGAGTATCCCAATGTTTTCAAGGTTACGCCCATCACCTCCCGTTTGTCATCCAACAACGTCATCTTCCGCATCAATTTCTGCTGGTTTTGCCAGAGATACTCCCAATCGTCTGGAGCAGGATTGAGCGCTTCACTGTTGTAAATCAGTCCTGTCGTTCCCCAGCTAATGGGGATACTGTGCTCATTGTTGCGATCGTAGGCGGAGTCTTGAAACTGAGGCATCAAGTTTTCCAGACCACTGATGCGAGAGTGATCCAGTTTACTCAACAGCCTTTTTTCAATCATTTCCCCAACTGTGTAGTCTGACGGATAAATCACACTGAAGTTTGCACTTTTGCCCGCCTGGAAGGCAGCGAGCATTTCCTCATTTGAGCTAAACAGGCTGGGGGTGACTTGAATGCCCGTTTGAGTTTTGAAGGTCTCTATAAGCTGTGAATCTACATAGCTTTCCCAGGTATAGATGTAGATTTCATCTTTGTTACCCCGTGAAAGAGTGGTTGGTCGAACCTCTGCCAGCGTCCACCCGCACCCTGAGAGCACCAGTCCAGATGCCGCAGTAGCAGAAGCCTGCAAAAATCGGCGTCGAGATAGGGATGGGGTTTGTGGATGAGAGGGAATAGTCATTGAGTCCAGGGTGGGGCAGTTGGAGATAAAGGGATGAAGGGATTAGGAGTTGATGAGCAATCTATTTGACTGGGTTCTTTTATGCCTTAGGCGATTTCTGAGAAAGATTTTACCCCTGGAGGAACGAACGGCCGTTCGTCTTTACCAGGATTTTTTGGTAGTTTATTTCCTGGAAATCTCCTTATCCATACCCTTTACCCTTCATCTCTTTACAACTGACCCCTGACCCCTTCACCCAACAGGCAGGGCAAGGCAATCATCCACACTCCAATGCACATAAATAGGGGTATCCGAGTTGGGGAGACTGCCAGCGGTATTGGGTTGCATGACGGTGAGGCGATCGCCCGATCGCAGTTCCACGAGGCAATGCACATGGGTGCCAAGATACATCACATTGCGCAGCCGTCCTTCAAAACAATTGGGTTCGGCTGCCACAGGAGCGAGGCTAATTTGAATTTTTTCTGGACGGACGTTGACAACGACGGGGCCAGACATTGGGGAACTGCCTGATTGGGGTGGTTTTGCTTTTACTTTCAAACCGTTGTCGGTAATCACCCAAAGATTGGTGGAATAAAAGCCCTCAATCTTGCCATGCAGCAGGTTGGTGTCTCCGATGAAGTCTGCAACAAACGGTGTTTTTGGCTGTTCGTAAATCTGGTCGGGTGAGCCGATTTGTTCAATCATGCCTTGATTCATGACGGCAATGCGATCGGACAGGCTCAAGGCTTCTTCTTGATCGTGAGTGACCAGGACAAAAGTCAACCCGAGTTTGCGATGCAGGTTGGACAATTCCACCTGCATCTCTTTACGAAGTTTGAGATCCAATGCCCCTAACGGCTCATCCAGCAGCAGAACAGCCGGGCGGTTGACCAGTGCCCGTGCCAGCGCCACTCGTTGCTGTTGCCCCCCAGACAATTGAACCGGAAAGCGTTTGGCAAACGCATCCATTTTAATCAGCCTAAGCGCCTCGTCTACGCGGTTTTGAAGGTCTGCTTTGCTGTGCTTTTTCAGCCGTAGCCCAAAGGCAACGTTCTCCCAAACGGTTAGATGGTTGAACAATGCGTAGCTTTGAAACACCGTGTTAACGGGGCGACGATAGGGCGGCACCTGGCTCATCGATCGCCCCCGGATCAGCACCTCTCCGGCAGATGGGATCTCAAATCCGGCAATCAGGCGTAGAGTTGTTGTCTTGCCGCAGCCGGAGGGACCTAAAATGCTGAAAAACTCGCCGCGACGAATCCCAAGGTCAATTCCACGGACGACCGGCTCACCCGCAAAAACTTTAAATACTGTACGCAGTTCGACATCATACTCGGTGTCGGCTGTTGGAGAAGTTCGGTGCTGTGCGGCAGCCTGAGACATAGCAACGATTTCCTAATAAGGCTCGATTTCCCCATCCGCCCTCCGGATAGAGGATCGGAGCAGATGTTTGGTTTATTGTACCCAGCTAATATCCTTTCAGGAATCCGAAGTAATTGTCGAGTAGAACATCCAGATGTTGTTTTGAACACCAAAGTAGACTATTCTAACTATCTGTCATGGATGAAGGAATGCCCTGTAAAACGACCTTTCAAGTCATGCATCTTCCAGGATACGGATGTGGCCAACCGCTGAATCAATCCATGTTAGCAATATTAGATAATCATTTATTGCTGCTAGAGTATTAGCAACGTCTTTAATAATTTACGATTTTGTAACGATCGCCACGTTTTAAGTCAATGCTTGTTTTGTGATAAGATTCATCGTTTTAACTTCCCTCAGAATAGTCACTTCCTCAGCATGACGCTAATTCAACCGTCTCTAACGCCTGCTTATCAATCAGAATCGCGCACTGTCGGACAGCGCTATCGCTCCATTCTTCTGATGCTGATCATTTCCCTACTCCTGTTAGGAGGGTTAGGGGGGCGACTGGTTTACTTGCAACTGATCGAGGGCGATCGCAATCGGCAACTGGCAGAAAACAACCGGATTCGGCTGATTCCAAAACAGCCGGAACGAGGCAAGATTATGGATCGTAAGGGCAAAATTTAGCGGGCAGCCGCCTCTCTCATTCCGTATTCATCTGGCCCCTGGCCCGTAAGAAAGGGGAATGGAAAACAACGGTCAAGCGCCTCTCTCAAATTCTGCTTCTTCCAGAAAAGGTGATTCAGGATCGCCTGGAGCAGGCTGGGTATAACTCACCGTTTTTAGTCCGGATTGCGCGTGGCATTAGTCCAGCACAAGTGACGGCGTTGACAGAGTATAGCAGTGAACTGGTCGGTGTGCAGGTGGACGCAGAGGCTGTACGCTACTACCCCAATGGAGACCTGGCAGCCCATATTTTAGGCTACACCGGTGAACTGGGCGACGAGGAACTGAAACGTCGCAAGGAAGAAGGGTATCGCCTGGGCGATGTAATTGGGCAGATGGGGGTTGAGTTGGCCTATGAAGAACTCTTGCGCGGCGAGTGGGGGGGACAACAGGTCGAGGTGGATGGGGCAGGGCAGGTCTCCGGATCCTGGGACAAAAATCTACACAAGCTGGGCAGGATGTAACACTGACGCTGGATGTGGACTTGCAGAAGGCGGCTGAGGCGGCATTGGGCGATCGCAAAGGTGCGATTGTGGCGATCGACCCGCGCAATGGGGCGGTGTTGGCAATGGTCAGTCGCCCGGCCTTTGACCCCAACCTGTTTTCGACTCGGATTACGGATGCGCAATGGAAACAGTTGCAAAGTGAAGACCATCCGTTTGTGAATCGTGCTCTGCAAGCTTTCCAACCCGCTAGCACGTTCAAAATTGTGACGACAACAGCAGGACTGGAATCCGGTAAGTTCAGTCCTGACTCGGTGCTGCCTACCTATCCTTCGATCACCATTGGGGGCGTGGAATTTAACGACTGGAACCGAGCCGGATTTGGTGCGCTCGATTTTCCCGGCGCGATCGCCTGGAGTAGTGATACCTTCTTCTACCAGGTCGGTATGACCATTGGTGATCAAATACTGATTGACTGGACGCGCCGATTTGGATTTGGTCGCAAGACGGGCATCGAACTGGCAACCGAAGAGGCTCCGGGATTGGTGCCCGATGACGCCTGGAAGCGCGAGGAAGTTAAAGAAGGTTGGTTTCTGGGCGATACGGTGAATATGTCGATTGGGCAAGGCTATTTGCTCACAACCCCCCTGCAGGTTGCCATGATGTTCTCAGTACCGGCCAATGGCGGATACCGAGTCAAGCCTCATCTGTTGAAGGATCATGAGGAGTCTCAGAACTGGCGAGACTCGTTGAACTTATCACCCACCACCATCCAAAAGCTGCGAGATGGCTTGCGCGGCGTGGTGACCTATGGAACGGGCACCGCTGTCGATGATCCCAATTTGCCGGCGATCGCGGGCAAAAGCGGCACCTCTGAAGATGTCGGCGGCGGCTCAGATACCTGGTTTGGAGCCTACGCTCCAGCCGATAATCCCGAAATTGTGGTCGTCGCCTTCGCCGAAAAGTCCGGCGGCGGCGGTGGCTCCGTCGGTGCGCCAATGGTACGACAGGTGTTGCAGGTATATTTCAAGTTGAAGAAGAATAGCAAAACACCTCAATCTGAGTCAGAGTAGAGCGATCGCCCTTCTCCCTTGACTCTCATCTCTTCACCCTTCACCCTTTCGCCCTCGCGTCTGTGATTCCAGTCGCACTGAGTTGTGACGTTCTTAGGTCAGCTTTGGTAGCTAATGTCACAGTTTTATCGTGCTTTAGTCATCTGATGGGCTGCGAAATCTCACGATTTTGTGAGACGCTTATCACCTTGCAGAAGAAAAAAGATAGGCATGATTTAATCATGCAAGCCACAGACAGATGGATAAAAAACGCCGGAGTCACACCATGCAACTCATCTACCGAGCCAACGCCTACACCTACGTTCCTGCTGCTCAACGCGATATTCAGCCGCGTGCAATCAACTGGCGCTACCGAGGGTGTGAGGGCATCGCTACAGACGTGACAGCAGTTCCTGTTCTTAAAGCCGCTCATCCTCGTGCCATTAACTGGCGCTATCAGCTTGCAGCCATCTAAACTTTGTCCACGTCCAGACCTAGAGTTTTTCTTAAGGGAGAGCTACAGATTCCGAGCTGGACGTGGTTTAGGCTCTAAGTCAAGTTTGACCATTGCAATCTTTGGGGTCGCTGGCAGTTACTGTCGGGGTTTTCTTATTTGCCCTGGATTACTTGCGGTGTTCCACTTCAACCACCATATGCACATTGCCACGCGGATTAAAGTCTCCCTTGATTTTGACTTCTAAGGGATCGCAAGCCGCCACAAAGTCATCCAAAATTTGGTTGATGACTTCTTCGTGAGAAATGTAGCGATCGCGGTAATTGTTGATGTAAAGCTTGAGCGCCTTCAGCTCAACAACCCGTTGGTCTGGCACATAGATTATGTCAATGGTCGCGAAATCTGGATACCCGGAAAACGGGCACTTACAGGTAAATTCTGGCAGGGTGATGTGCAGGGTATACCGTCTGCCAATTCTGGGGTTTGGAAACGTAATCAACTCGCCATCTGCAATCAGACGTTCACCATACTTAACCTCCGGAGACAGAGGTGACGTTTCAATTTGTAAGGCGTGCTGTTGAGGAGATTGGCTCATAAGTCATTCACTGTGTAGGAGTAGACCTGCACCAGTGGCAAGCAGGATGCCCACGCTACAGGTTCTGGGTTGGGATATTGACCAAAGCTTTATTGTAAAAGACGGTTGAGGGAAGTATAGCCCAAGGAATTTCTTGACAAATAAACGTTCACTTTTGCGGATTGCAGTTATTCTGGTCTGCGTATTTTCCGTTCTGTATTCGCTAGTACCTTGAGCCTATGACTTCCAATGCAAATGCCAGGTTGAACACACAATCCCCTAAAGTGTCCAATTCGTCCTCAACCGCCAAATCCTCAGCCACCAACGGTCACACTCACACAGCTTCGGTGCCAATCTCACTCTATCGGGAGGTGGCGACTGAACTGCAATCGACTCGCACCTCTCTGGAGTCTCTGAGGACTCAAAATCAAGAGCTTGTCCAGAAAAATCAGCAATTGCGACTAGAAATTGAACGAGTCGTGCAGACAGCACTACACCTGCGCCAACTTGCAGACGCGCATCCGTCTGGCACTTTGCCCAATACTCTGCCTGGATTAGAGATTTTCTCCTCGACGGCTGTGCCTGAAGCGATCGCTCCCACTACAGCAGCGCAGCCACCTGTTAGCAAACCGTCTAAGGAGAGTTTGAAGCCGCTAGCCGAACCCTCTAAGACGTTATTTACGGGACAGGAGAGTCAAACTCGTCCAACCGTGCAACCCGGATCAACGACTGAGGTTGGAACATGGTGGCTGATCCTGGTGATTTGCCTGATTGTCATTACGGCGTTCGGAACCGGATTCCTGTTTGTCCGTCCGTTTCTACCTTCACGCTAAAATGCACCCATTTTGATCGGGAAGTAGCCAGCAACGTATGGCGCGATCACCAGAGCGTCAGAGTGTACTTTTGTTACAAAAAGACCGCTCTGGACGGTGATAGAAAGTGACATGCTAGATAACAGAGCTACATATAGAAATAAGGAGTGACGGAGTTGAAAAAGGTAGAGGCTATTATTCGCCCATTCAAGCTCGATGAAGTTAAGATTGCGCTGGTGAATGCCGGTGTTGTAGGGATGACCGTGTCTGAAGTGAGAGGCTTTGGACGCCAGAAAGGACAGACGGAGCGCTATCGCGGTTCAGAGTATACCGTTGAGTTTTTGCAAAAGCTTAAAGTCGAAATCGTTGTTGACGACGATCAAGTGGACATGGTGGTTGATAAAATCATTGTTGCTGCTCGGACTGGTGAAATTGGAGACGGCAAGATTTTCATCACCCCAGTCAGTGAGATTATTCGGATTCGGACAGGAGAGAAAAATCAGGAGGCTGTTTAAGTTAGTGACCTCTAATTTTCATGACTGAATCTATGCGTTTGTTCACCTCACCCTCTTAGATCTAGCGATCGCACTCTCAACACTGGGAGTGTTTTTTTAAGCTTGAGCTTTGACGTTTCAGGGTCAAGGTCCAGTACCGCTACCGTTACTATTTTTTCGCTGACTTAGGTTCCGATGGCGATCGCTGCACCGTTGACTTTGCAAGTGCGATCCAGTTCTTGGAAACTGAACCTCTTACAATAAAGCTACCGACAGCGAGAGTGAAGCGATGTTGTCCCCTGATCTCAAACACGCCTTGCCCACCAGTGAAGAACTCCCCTGTTCCGACGATACCCCTGTGGATAATGAAGACCAAAACCTGCTGCCTAATGTGTTGCTATTTCTGTTGAGCACGATTTGGACAGAGCGGATGGATTGGTACTTTGGGGTAGACATGGCGATTTACCACACGACAGGGGCAAATCCCAGAGTGCCGGTGGTACCAGACGGGTTTTTAAGTGTGGGTATGGAGCGCAAAAAGGGTGGAAAATCACGACGTAGCTATGTGGTTTGGGAAGAAAGCGAGGTCGTACCGATTTTGACCCTGGAAATGGTGTCGCATACGCCAGGGGGAGAATACGACGAAAAGCTGAATATCTATGCTCGGCTAGGCGTGTTGTACTACGTAGTGTATAACCCGGAGTTTTGGCAGCGGGACGGGCATCAGCCGTTTGAGGTGTACAAGCTGGTCAACGGAACCTATCAGTTGCAGATTGGCGAACCCCATTGGATGCCGGAAGTGGGGCTGGGGATTGGGCGCTGCCAGATGATGTTTGGCAATCTGATGCAGGAGCAGTTGGCATGGTTTGACCAACGGGGCGATCGCTATTTGACGGCAGAGGAACGGGCAGCGCAAGAACGCCGGGAAAAAGAGCGCATGGCGCACTATTTGCGATCGCTGGGCATTGATCCAGATCGCTTACCTGAATAGTGGGCTGGAGCGCGATCGCCCGTCTCAGATTATCCCTACCACTCATCTGCCGCTTGAACGGTCGCCTGCTGCAGGCTGTGGTGAAGGGCATCCCAGTCCACATGCTTGGCGGATTGATCTTGTACCAGCATTCCCTGCTGTAGATGGAGGATGCGATCGCCAAATTGCTTTGCCAACTCTAGCTGATGATTCACCATCAGAATCGTGGTGCCGCTGTGCTGGGCAAGATCGGCAAGCACGTTTAAGACTAACTGCGTGCGACCAACATCCAAGGCAGACGTGGGTTCGTCGAGCAGGAGAATTTTGGGTTGGATGAGCACAGCACGGGCGATCGCCACCAGTTGTCGCTGTCCCACTGAAAGCTGTTGCTCCGTCCGATTCAGCCAATCCGACGGGATTTGCAGTCGCTCAAGCCACTCTCCGACTCGTTGGGAAACGACCTGTTTGGACAATCCCCGCAGGTGCAGCGGATAGGCTAGTGCATCCTGCACGGTCATCCCCAGCAGTTTCGATTCCTGCAGCACTAGAACAACCTGTTGGCGCAGTTGAACGACGGGAATGGTGGGATACGCCTGATTTTCCAGGTAAAGAGTGCCCTCGGTTGGCTCACTGAGGCGATTCAGGAGCCGCAGCAGCGAGGTTTTGCCCGCACCGGACGCTCCCACAATCGCAATGCGATCGCCTCGAAACACCCGAAACGAAACGTCGCGCAGCAAGTAGTGAGCCTTGGCAGCCGTTAACTCCTTTGCATTGGGTTTGGTAGAGCTGAAAAGCTGGGGTGTGAAACTGACTTGCTCAACGCGCAGTTGGGTGGGATGGGAAGCCGATGAGGTCATGACGTGTGTGTAAGTGCAGTCCAGATCGTCCAGCTATCCACCAGCAGCAGCAATAGCGTAAATCCTAACAGGATGACGTACATCCAGGGTTGAGACAGTGGACGCACATCGCTCGTATCAATTCCCGTTTTTGCCTGCACCAGCCGAACGAGTTGAGCAAATCCGGTGACTCGCATTGGTAGCAAGTACGCCTGTCCAGACTGGCTGAGGAAATAGTAGACAATCCCTCCCTGTCCAGTAGAGCGAGGCTTGAGTGCCTTCACCTCCGACCACGGTAATGACCAGCCTTTGCGAACGAAACTGGGTACCCAGGCTGGGTAGGTGACTTGAATGCCGTGATTGTTGAGGATGACGCGATCGCTCAACGCCCCATACAATACCACTCCCCCCAATCCAATTCCCGCCCACAACAGTTGTGGCGAAATCTGTGGTTCTGCCACCTGCGGCAAAAAGGGCAACGGCACCGTCAGTGCCATATACAAGCAAAGCAGCGTCATCCGAATCAGCGGCGAAATTCTGAACACAACCGTTTCTGCCTCTGCTGCAGCTCGTTGAGTCGCTTGCGTGTCCGGCTGCTCTTGAGAACTTGGCACTACCAACGTTCAATTCTCCTTGTATTCCTATACCCTACACCCTACATCCCCTCCCTCGGCTTCAGGGAAGGTATTTCTGCACCACCTGCCACCCCGTCAGCGACACCCAAATAAACCCAAGCAGCAACACGCCATTGATACTAATGTGCAGGATTCTTGCCCACGGACGGGCAGGACTAATTTGCACGGCACTCCAGGCTGATAGAAACACCAAATCCACAACCGCCAACCCTGCCGTCAAGTGAATGGAATGCCCCAAACTGCCATAGTGTCCCAAGGTGCCAACAATCCCGATCGCCAGCAGGACTAGCACTAATGCCGCGATCGCTGCCCCAAGCAGGTAATGCAACGGTCGTAGCCAATCCGGCCGTGGCAACCCCTTCCAGCGCAGCCAAGCCATCCAACCACCGGAGATTGCCAGCAGCAGAAAGACTACCCATGCCAGTCCCATCGACCACGCGGCGATACGCCACAGCCACAAGAAAGACGGAAGATCCACAATTCAAAAGGATGAAGGATGAGGGATATGTTCATATTAGTAGACGCCCTGTAGGAATCAATTTCTGCTGCGATCGCCCCAGTTGATCACAAATCCTTGCGGTCTTCATCCTGATCGTCGAGCAACCCAAAAATGACAGGTGTTCCCGCGATCGCGATCGTGTTGGCCGTGGTGCTGAGTTGGTTTTGTAGATCGGTCAGGGCAGGTTGGGTGGCGATTGTATCCAACAGGCAATATTGGATCTTCCGGTTAGAGTATGCCTAGCTAATAGTGAGATGCCAACATATCAAGCAGCGTAAACGAAAATTGGCAAAGTTTCTAAATCCATAGCCTGAACGTTTAATCAGCTTCAATCGATTGTTAATTCCCTCAACTGCACCACTCGTTGTTCGAGATTAAAAATAGTTACTAATCTCCTCAAACCACCGACCGATTGTAGCAGCACTATCTCGAAATGTATATTGGGCATCTTTCAGCCAATCTAGCATCTTGAATACTCCGTCTGTCCAATCTTTCGCCTCCTCAAAAATACTCCGAAAGGCTTCCTTTTGGCGATGCATTTCAGCCAACTCGGGAAAGGTTTGGTTCACCTCTTCCAATTTTATTTTTTGCTTCTCTGTGAGATGCTCTTCTGGTTTTAATACGGCATATTTACTGTCTTTTAATACCGCTTGAAGCTCCTCCTTCTGAACGTCATCTTTGATCTCATTGATGACCTTCTTCTGTGAATTTCTAGCTCGATTTAGCTCTGCATTTACTAACTTCATTACATGAAATCTATCTGCGACAATATCGGCATTCGGTAACACCTTTTTAACCAGTCCTCGATAATTGCCAGAGAGGTCGATACTGACTTCTTTAATCTGGCTGAGAACTTCATCCCCCCAGCTTTTGAGCACTGCTTTGATATCTGTATGTTTGCGCGATTCGACCAAGTCAACTAACTCATGCTTGTCTAAATCTACTAACACAACGACATAATCCCCTTGACCTTTTCGTAAGGCAATTTCATCCA
>JAAUSG010000121.1 GCA_012034055.1 Leptolyngbyaceae cyanobacterium RU_5_1
ATTTTGTTCATCTGTGGTGGAATTGTCTGTTCCATCTGTAGGGACTTATATATAACGTCCCTACAGATGGCGGATTTGGTAGTAATTTTTGAGTGGTCAATTATCAGAATTCCGTGCAAGTGATTTGGCATGAATACATATGCATCCAAACTCACATAGTCAAAATGGTTTGGAATTTCAGTCCAACACTGTTGAGCGATTTTGCCAATATCTGACAAATGCATGTCACCTGCGATGATATTGCCGAAGAGGGGTTGGCGATCGCGCGTACAAATGGTCACGAAATAACAAGCATTAGACGTGTAGTCCCAACTCCGTAACCGGATCGAAATCCGCCCTCGTTTTCTCCTAACCATGACAAACCCCAGAACGTTTGTAGGGGCGTTATACATGACGCCCCTACAAACAAACTTCCCAATTAAATAGTTGGAAGAACCTACCAAATTTGATCTAAATCTAGAACAAATCCTGGTAAGACATCTTCTCCAGATAGGGTTGCGGGATTGCTTAACACTTCAACGGGGTGTCCTGGACGGTAAATTTCAGCTTCCCGTGTCTCACGATTAATTAGCCAGCCTAGCCTGGCTCCATTTTCCAGGTATTCTTGCATTTTCAACCTGACTGCCAGCAGGTTATCGCCGGGAGACATCAGTTCGATTACAAAATCGGGACAGATGGGTGCAAATCGTTTCTGCTGCTCAGGAGTCAAAGCATTCCAGCGTTCCAGGCTGATCCAGGCTGCATCGGGCGATCGGTCTGCTCCATTTGGGAGTTTGAAGCCTGCGGAAGAATCAAATACAACACCAAGATTAGTCTGTTCGTTCCAAAACCAGAGTTGCGCTGTGATTCCAGCATTCCGGTTTCCAGTTTCGCTTCCCGCTGGTGACATGATCACGAGTTCCCCGGTTGCAGTTCTTTCAAAACGCAAATCTCGATTCGCTTGGCAGAGTTTGTAGAACTGCTCATCGGTCAGTTGCAGGACTGAGTCTAGAGAAATGGTCAGTGTGGTCATTGGCAGGCTCCAATCTCTTGCCAGCATGATAACGAAAAGGGTGGGATTGTACCCACCCTCATCACGCAAAGGAGTTTAGTGAGGGCTTACTCAATTCCTTCGATCCGGTCTTCGACTTCCTGGTACAACTGGCGCAAGCGTTCCAGGTTTTCTTCGCTGGTTTCCCAGTAGCCGCGACCGTTAGCTTCCAGCAGGGTGGTGACCATTTTGCGGAAGGAGTTGGGGTTCAGGTTGATTAGCCGTTTGCACATTTCCTCGTCCTTGAAGAACGTGGTGTTGGTGTCTTCGTAGACCCAGTTATCCACGGCACCCGCTGTCGCTGACCAGCCCATCGTGTTCACTAATCGTTTCGATAGTTCCCGGACACCCTCATAGCCGTGGGAAAGCATCCCTTCGTACCACTTGGGATTGAGTAGTTTGGTGCGGCTATCCAGGCGGACAGTCTCAGACAGGGTACGAATTTGGGCGTTGGCCATCGTGGTGTCGGCCATGTAGGACGCAGGCATGGTGCCGTCCCCCCGTAGCCGCGCCACGATTTTGGTGGGGTCGGAGTCGTAGTAGTGGGATACGTCCGTGAGCGAGATTTCGGAAGAGTCCAGATTTTGGAAGGTAACCTCGGCAGTTTTCAGGGAGGACTCGAACAATTCCCGGCTTTGCTCCATCATGCCAGGATTGTCGGAGGAGAAGGCGAAGGATTTGCGGGCCAGGTACATATCCTGGAGTTCCGATTCGTCTTCCCAGGTGCTGTTCTCCACGGCCAGGTTGATGTTGGAGGAGTAGGAACCAGAGGCATTGGAGAAAATGCGAGTGGCGGCCTGGCGTAAGTCAACGCCCAGTTCCTTGGACTGCTGGATGGCATGTTTACGGACAAAGTTCATTTCCAGTGGTTCGTCGGCTTCGGCCGCCATTTTGACAGCGCGATCGAGCAGATTCATCTGGTTAATGAACAGGTCGCGGAACACACCGGAACAATTGACTACCACATCAATCCGAGGGCGTCCCAGGTCTTCCAGAGAGATTAACTCCAGCTTGTTGACCCGACCCAAAGAGTCTGGCACAGGGCGTACACCCACCATCCAAAGTACCTGCGCTAAGGACTCGCCGTAGGTTTTGATGTTGTCGGTGCCCCAGAGGACACAGGCGATCGTTTCGGGATAGTTGCCGCCATTTTCAACACGCTGGCGATCGAGGAGGCGATCGACCACTGTTTTTGCCGATTTGACAGCAGCAGCGGTGGGAATTGCCTGGGGATCAAGGGCATGGATGTTCTTACCCGTGGGCAACACATCCGGGTTGCGGATCGGATCGCCACCAGGCCCCGGAGGAATGTACTGACCATCTAACCCCAACAAAAGCGCACCCAATTCGTTGTCGGCAACAACCTGCTTCAGGCAGAACTGGAGGTACTCGAAGAGATTTTCGATTTTCGATTTTCGATTTTCGATTGAGGAATTGGACTCTAAAATCGGAAATCCGCAATCTAAAATCGCTTGCACCCACGGCTCCTTTTTACCACCGAGGCTGAACAGGTTGGTGAGCATCGACAGTTTGGAGACGCGGCCGTCTGCGTCAATCTGAGCGTGAACCATTGCCGCAACAGCCGTGCGAACTGCCTGGTTGATGTCGTTGAGCAGTTGGACATCGTTGAGCATGCCGCGATCGCTGTTCCGATAAATCTCCTCAATATCCCGCCCAATGCTGCTGGCAATGATCCGCTGCAGGCTGAGAATGTCGTCCTCTTCGCGATCCAATCCGGCAATGTTGACCAGGGTAGCGATCGCTTCCTCGGCGCTGGGCGGCTTACCCACCACATGCAGACCACAGGGCAATAATCGCGACTCAATCTCCATCAGCTTGATGTAAACCTTGCCGACGATCGTGTCCCGTTCCTGTGGCGTCATCTCCTGGGCATCCCGCTCAGGCAGATCAACATCCTTGTCCAGGTTCACCATCCGGCACTTGTCCATGATAGTGTTCGTGATTGGAACGCCGCGTCCGGTGTCTTTAAGGGTTTGATAGGAGGCGATTAAATCACTGAGTTCCTTCAGTCCCTTATACAAACCGGCATTCTCGGCGGGTGGGGTGAGGTAGCTGATGGTTTCCGCGTAGCTGCGACGTTTGGCAATGGTGGCCTCGGAGGGGTTGTTGGCCGCGTAGTAGTAGAGGTTGGGGATCGTGCCGATCAGACTGTCGGGGAAGCACTGCTCGGACATACCAATTTGCTTACCGGGCATGAACTCCAGGGAGCCGTGGGTGCCAAAGTGCAGCACGGCATCGGCTTTCCAGATCTTCTCCAGGTAGGTGTAGTAAGCGGCAAACCCGTGGTGGGGACTGGCGGAACGAGAAAACAGCAGCCGCATCGGGTCACCTTCATAGCCAAAGGTGGGCTGCACGCCGATGAACACATTGCCGAAGGATTTGCCGTAGACCAGCAGATTTTGCCCGTCGGTGTTCAGGTGTCCGGGTGGCGGTCCCCAGGAGGGGATGAGGCGATCGCAGTAGGGAGTCAGCGCCTCATACTCTGGCACCGACATCTTGTAGGCGATATTCAGTTCAGGGCTGTTGTACTGAGCCTGGGCATTGTGCAGCACTTCCAGCATCAGCGCTTCGGGAGAGTCGGGCAGACCCTGCACGTCATATCCGTTGTCGTGCAGTGATTCCATCACTTTATAGATGGAACCGAATACATCCAGGTAGGCGGCTGTACCGACATTGCCCTTGTCCGGTGGGAAGCTAAACACCGTGATTGCAACCCGCTTGTGTAGCTTGGGTTTGTGGCGCAGATTGGCCCATTTCAGCGCCCGTTGAGCGATCGCTTCCACCCGATCTTGGAGCGCGATCGCCTTGCCGGTGGTGCCATCCCGTCCTGATAGGATAATCGGTTCAATCCCACCATCCAACTCCGGCAGCGCAATTTGCAATGCCACCTGAATCGGGTGCAGTCCGAGTTCGCTTTCCTGCCACTCTTCCGTGGTTTGGAACACCAGTGGCAGCGCCACCATATAGGGACGATTCAGGCGCTTCAGAGATTCGATCGCCTTGGGATGATCCTGCCGGGCTGGGCCGCCGACGAGGGCGAACCCCGGTCAGCGAGACGACCACATCCGACGAGGGGTGTGGGGTGTGGGGTGTGGGGTGTGGATTTGTTACCGGTTTCCGATTCCCGATTCCCAACTCCCTCTGCATAGAAAAATGCATCAACAGGTTTAGAGAAATCCAATCCGCCAGCAAAAACGGGGATCACTCGTGCGCCCATGCTTTCCAGTTCTTGCACCATGGATACATAGTGCGCGTCGTCCCCGGTAACCAGGTGGGTGCGCTGGAGTACTAGACCAACCGTTGGCGCAAGCGGGTCTTTCAGCTCATCTGAGATGTCTGGGCGGGAATTAAACCAATTCAGGTATTCCTGCACGTCCTCGTACATGCACGGTGCGAGGGGATGCCAAATGCCGATATCGGGGTAAGTCGTGGGATCGCGGTACTGTAGAGACGCGATTAATCGCGTCTCTACGTTGGGGTGGTTTTTCAGGACATATTTATCCGTCAGCATCAGCAAGAAGTTTTCCAGGTTTTCGGAATTGCCCCCCAACCAATACTGGAAGCTGAGCATGAAATTACGGGCATCCTGCGCTTTGTCCATTGGCAGGTACTTCAATACCTGCGGCAGAGTCCGGAGCAGCTTCAGCATCGCGTCCTGGAAACCCGCGCCCGATTTCTCCTTGCGCTTCTTCATGAACTGGGCGATCGCGCTCTTCGACTGCCCAATCTGCGCCAATGAGAAGCTACCCATTTTATTCAGGCGCATCACCTGCGGCATGGAGGGGAAGACAACCGCGACATCCAGGCGATCGCGATGCGGTTCCACAGCAGCAACCAACTTATCTGCCAGATCCTCCAGAAAAATCAAGGATGCAATAAAGACATTGGCCGCTGCCACCTCTCGCTTAAAGTCCTCATAGTTATCTGGGGCACGAAGTTCTTCGATTAAATAGCCGCTGATTTCAACAGCGATGCTGGGGTGGTTTTGGTTAATTGAACGAACAGCCGATGAGAGAGAGCTTTGATATTGCGGCTCTAACACGACATAGACCACCTTCACCAGACTACGCCCGCGCAAATCGTCGGGTGCAATATGTCTGATAGTGGGCTTGACGTGAGTGAACATGCGGGTAGGCTCCTTAACGTTGCACATCAGTGTTTGTATCAGAAAACCCGTGCCAGATAAGCATTCAGCACTCAACTGACACAATTTGATAAAAACATTTGAAGATTTATTTACACTTGTTTGCAAAACTCGGAGTAAGCCCTCAAACCTTATTGCAAATTATTGACAATAGGTTTTGAATGGATACTGGCAACAAACAGCTCACAGGATTTTGCACACAGCATTTTTTCAGGATGGGCGGCTTGTAGTCAGATAGCAAGCCTGGTTAGCCGCCTGGGAAACAACTTTACAATCCGAATCACTACGAGTCCGAAATGCTCTTACAGACTTCAGTAGTGAATTTGCATTTTCTATGTAATCCGGGTATCAATTCGATCATTTCGCAATGAACTCAGTGCATTCCTGGATAAACATTTAGCACTCTAAAATACTGACTCAAAGACTCCGTAAAAACCCCATAAACTACTGTAAATAAGCCATTTCAGCAACTTCGAGGTTTAAAATCAAACGACTGTTATTGAATAATTTACACAAATAGCAATCTATTCATACGTACAAGACTAAGGAACTAAAGATACGGTGAAGTTGACTCACTCTAGTGGTGACTCTCCATAGAACTCAATATCTTGTTATAGAACCTTGCACAAGGTCCTTCACTCAAGCCGTGAAGAGCAACAGCTTCTACCCAACACATGACTGAAACTCAGTCTTGTTAACCAGGTGTTGTCTACCCAGGGTTTCAAAGCACAATTGAACACTTAGGTAGGTCAAGAAATGAACTTCAACTCTGTAATCACCAAAGCAACGATCGCTATCGCCGTTATTGCTAGTGCGTCCGCAGTGTCCTCACCTGCCCAAGCACTTGATGTCAAAGGCAAGGTGAATCAAACCCTTACCTCTGTTCCAGGTTCTGTTGTCGGGGTCAAGTCGGACACCGTTGTCGATGCATTGGCTGATACTGCGCCAACGCTTCCAGATCCGCTCAATGTCAAAGCAACCGACAAGATCAAGAACACCCTTTCTGTTGGTGTGATTACCAATGAAGTGTTGGCTGACGTTAACGAAACGCTCAACAGTGCAACCGAGGTTACCGCTCCAATCGTGCCCGTTAAGGCTCAAGCCAAGGTAGAGGTTAAAGATCTGGGCGTTAATCTTCCTCCGGTTGCAAAAGCCAATGCAAATGCTTGCGTTGGGGTTGGCGTGAATGCGGGTGCTCCAGGTTGTCCTAAAGGTGGAAACGAAACATCGATTCCAGCGCCCGCTATGCTGCCTGGTCTGATCGCTTTGGGTGCAGGAATGCTACGTAAGCGCAAGGCGGCTGAACAGATCGAGGCATAACAGCGGTTCACAAATGAGTTCGGCATGGAAAACGCTTGAGTCGTGCAGCGATCGCAACGATTGCTACGAAACACACTTCATGCAAACCGCTGTAGCTCTGCAATTCAGTTCTGATACCCAATCAAAAGTTTGGATTACTGCAGTCGATTCACAGAGATACTTAAACGTGAGACGACAGCACACGTATTGATGAATGGCCGTTCGTCAATGTGGTCAGCCTGTGTCTCACTGTTAGAGAATCGCTGTGGTTTAAATCACCGCAGTCTTTAGGCGGATTCTACAAAGAGACTGCGTCAATACGAAATGCTCCTGTAGAGACACCTTACACCCAAAAAAATTGGTATCAGAGCTGAAGAACGTGAATGAATCAGACGCATAAACCTTGTCCACGTCCAGATCTGGAGTTTTCTTAAGGGAAAGCCGTAGGTTCCGAGCTAGACGTGGCTTACAACCATCATCAGGGGCTAAACCATCGAGTCAGGAGTCAGAAGTTACCACCCTGAATTCTGGCTCTTGACTCCATCACTCCATTTCTGCTCCTCTCATTGTAATCCGAGAACCTACGGTTGTCGCCCTGAGAACAATGAAGAGATGAACAAGACTGGCGTAGTGTTATGACGGTATTCCCAGATCACCCTGGTTGTTCCTCACTTGATCAGTCGGTAAATTGTGCTGGATCCGCCATAGTAGCCGTCGAAGTCGATATCCGATTCCCACTGAAATGCGCCTCTGGAGGATGAGTTGGACAGCACTGTATGGCAGCCTTCATCCATTCCAATTCCAATGTGGGCTTCTCCATTCGCAACGACCAAATCTCCTGCCTTTGCGGCTGATCTGGAAACCTGTTGTCCGCGATCGCCCTGGAGTGCTTCCACCAGCGAGGGAACGTAGTTGGGGTTATCACCTAGCGGTGCAATTCCTGCCTTTGCCAAAACCTGATTGATTGACCAAGCACAGGCATTATTGCCGCCATCTGGACCATCAGTGGTACACATCCCCCGTAAGCTTTGTGCGGCTGTCAGGATTTTGGGGTTGAGTTCTCCCTTGAGTGGTGAACGGTTACTGCCACCTTTGCTGCTCACAATTTCGTCAAAATAAGCTCTTGCCGTTTGAGTCCCAACAACGCCTCGATTGGAACCCATGTTGTTCAAACGATGCTTGTCTTTGAATGCATTCACTCCGGCTTTCGAGAGATCAATTCCCCGTTGTTTACAGAGTTGAACAAGAGCAGCCACTGTTGCGGGTTCAATCACACCGGGCTTGCCAAGCTTCATGAGCTGTTTAAGCTGATTCACCTGATCAACAGATAGATTTTTGAGAATTGCGAAGGCGTAGTTCTCTTCGGTCGATAATTCGCTGGCATCAATGTTTTCGATCGCTGCAGTTGCCATACGCTTGCCTTGAAACGATTATGCAGACGTGCTGGGTAGTGCCATTTCGGAAGGATGGGCGTTTTACTCACACCCTGGAAAAAGGGTGGACGATGAGATGGTTGTCCTGGCTCATCCCATCCTGATCGATCCCAATGCCTTCTGGGTGATTGCCTTTCACCTTAAAGTGAATCCCGGTAAACGGATATTTCATCAACTCTAATTTCAAAGGGAACTCCTGCATCGGCTGGTGGACACACTCGAATTTTGGCGCTACTGACAAAGCGCTCCAACACGTTGCCAATTAGTACAACGTTATTTAACACTCGCCAATTTGTCATCATATCTGGACAGGTGATGACCAGCATCAGGGCATCCGAATTGGTTGCTATGTACCACTCACAGCTTAGTAATAACGCCTGCGTGACCCCGTTACAGTTTTCGTAGAAATGTCTGCTGATTGACTCTTCCAATTGCCGACACAAGATGCTGTCAGCTTGGTCTAATTGAGCAGGCGGCAAATCATCTGGATCAAGAGAAAGATTTAACATTATGGCAAATGCGTAGTTAGGAGAGAGTTTTGATTCGCAGTTGCCATCCAGTTTAACCTTACCAGCCAGGTAAAGCTGATTGTTTAACCTTTTGATCATGCCAGCCATTTCCTGACGTTTTTTGATAGGGTGAACCTAACTTGGTTCTATTGTGTGTAGCAACATGAAAAATCTACATCTTCCTTAAAAAGGGTTTGCAGGAATCACTGAGTGCTTAACATCACAAGACATGTTTCTTCAAACATCGTCTAAGACGTATCCAGTACACCAGGGCAGAAATAACTAACCAGTTAAAAGCCAGTAAAGAGCTTATCCTGTCATCGTTTCTGACTTCGTACTTGTGACTTCTTGCACTAGAAGCTTTGGAAAATTTCAGTGTGCCGTTTACTAAAAACTCTTTAGGTGGAAACCGTTGAAAGTGTTGCCAATAAAGCTATTGAGGTTCTGGGTTTACATTTGTTTGGCTGTCGCAGCGATCGCTCTCACATCCTGTACGACACCGATTGTTTCACAAAGTGCCCAGCCTAATACTAGTTCTGCAATTCAATCTGAACTTAAATCAGTAACGCTAGACAAAACGAAGATAAAAGTCGGTCAAACTATTTACGTTCCAATCTATTCATATATTTATCATTACGATAGCCAAAAACACATACTCAATTTAGCCGCCACATTGAGTATTCGGAATACTGATTTGAAACACTCAATCATCATTACGGCAGTAGATTACTACGACACAAGTGGTAAGTTGATTCGACACTACTTAGAGCAACCTGCACAACTTGCTGCTTTGGCATCTGCCGATTTCTTTATCGCCAAAGATGATGTCAGCGGAGGCTTAGGTGCAAACTTTATTGTTGAATGGGCGGCTGAACAACAGGTGTTTGAGCCGATCGTGGAAGCGGTAATGATCAGTACTGAGTCGGGCAGAGGTATTTCATTGATCAGCTCTGGAAAAGTCGTTGAGCATCGGGGCATGAAGAGCTAGCGATGTTTCAGAGCGATGTTGCTACAAAGAAGAGGTTCCCTCTTGGTTTGGCTTCGGCATTGGAGGAATGGGGTTTGGGGAACTCAGGAGAACAAATGCGAGGAACCAACCGAGGATCATCCCTAAACCACTAAAGCGGATGATTTGCCAAAAGGGTTCCTTGAGGCTGCCCCAAGTAAACAGGCGGCTTTCTAAATTGAACTCCAGCTCGTCGAGCTGTGCTTGAATTTGCTTCAGTTCGGCGTTCAGCTCAGATGAAGCAGCGTGCTGAAGTGGACGTTTGATCTGCTCTTTGCGCGATCGCAGGTGTGCCTGGGTTTGCTGATCTCGCTGAACTTGCAGATAGCGGTTTTTGAGTGCCTGCAGCGATCGTTCTACTCCCGCCAATTCTTGCTCAAAGTCTGGCTCGTTGGTTACCTGTTGAGTATCTCCGCTTGAGGGTTTCATACGCCTTGATCACATCGCTCACGCTATCCTAGCCCCTAATCCCTAGCTCTTATAGCAGTTTGCATCTCAATGAACCACACCCTGACACCTTTCACAATGAGAATGTACCTCACTCAGTTGAAAATCGCTATAGTCCCTATCAAGACATAGTACAGTGAGGACTATCAGCACCTTTTAAGGATACCTCCCATTACTATGTCGAATGTTTCTACTCAAGCCGTTCATTCTGATCAAAGCTTGAAGAATCTGGACATGCTGCGTCAGTATAGTGCAGAAGAGCTGGCACAAGCATTGATGGAAAAGCTAGCGATCGCTGAAAAAGACTGGCACCGCCTCAAATCCAACCGCAAGGCGAGAGCTAGTGAGCAAAGCGTCGCTGCACTTGTCTTCTTGACTCAAAACCAACCGGAGGAGGCGTTACCCCGACCTTCAACAAGACGATCGGCTGGCTCGATCGCTCGATCTCTGCCCCGCCATGTCCAACGCATGGAGATCGGAATGAGATAAAGGAGTGAAGGGTAAAGGGATGAAGGGATGAAGAGTAAAGAGATAAAGGGATACAACCTTTTACCTCTTCATCTTTCTACATTTCTTCCTCTTCCTGAATATTCTCGCGTCCTGGTAAAAGGGTGAGATGGAAGGCATTCATTGGGTTGGAGGCTGTTTTGCTGGTGCGGGTGGCGATCGCCGAGATCGCTCCGCTTGAACTGTGGTGGGCTTGCAGAGCCTCAGCAACCGGATGGTACAAAACGGTCAGCAAACAAGAACAGCCTGCCAACAAAAACAAATCCAGTTCTTTGCTGGTGGGTTTGCGCATCCGCAGCTTACGAACGGGGAAGGGCTTGGTAGCTGGAACTCGTTGTATACGTGGCATTCTCGTCCTCTTTTTTCACCTGCCACCCATACTTGGGTGACGTTTGACTGAACCGAACCCATCTTAGCCTTTGCAATCCAAATCAAGGGTACAGATTGCTGAGCTGGTTCCTTAGTATATCTTCACTACCTAAGATAGACCGCCTGGACAAAAATGTAGTTCCGGCAAAAATTAGGGTAGGATGCTGTGCTGCAGTTACAGTGACTTAAACGCAACCCTCTTGGGAGATGACCTCTACTGCCACCAGCCCTTGTGTCAACTGCTGTTAACCCAACAATTTACAGCAGTTTTCATTTGCATTCACCACACCCCACACCCTACACCCCGATTCACGAGCTGTGGCTTATTGATTTGAGAACCGCTGTAACTTACTTTTTCAAGATCACATCCTGATTTTTATGATACTTTTGTACTATCACCTCTCTTAAGCATAATTATTGTTCCTGCACAGATGGATGCATTGAGGTGGATGCATTGAGGTGAATGTGTCCGAAGCTCCCCTTTGAAGCTTTGCCAAATCTGCATAGAGCTTAATTTTTGGAAGTGTCGAATGTCCGCTAACGACTTGGAATCGAGGTTGACTGCAAAATTGACTTTTGCAGAAGGGTTATGTGATTACGTCACCTTAGTGAAATCCTTTGGAGGACAGGGGAATGAGAGAGCCACAAACGCGAGGTTCAGGGGTGAAATACATGCTAGCCGGAGGTTCAGTGGTTGCTGCCCTCGGCTTGCTGATCGACCCGCACGCCCTGCTCCCCAAACCTACCGCCGTCCAAGATGTCTGTCAGCAAATCGTTGACCCCAAAGCCATTCTCTCCCGCGACCAACTCTCCCAACTGCTGACCCTCCCTGAACGCACCCGCAAAGCCCAACTGCGCCAGCTCCTGCAAACCCCGTACTGCCAATTGCCCAACCTGGAAGTCCGAGCCGGAGTCAGCGCCGAACGCGCAGCCTATCCCCTCGCCTTTGACCCGCAAACCTGGTTCATCGTCCTCTATGAAGGAGACGAGTATGCCGGGTATTCCTTTAGTTTTCGGCGTTAAAGAGCAATGAAGAATCAGGTTTCTAGAGTGTGTTCCAGGTATGCCAACCTGTTCAGTGGACTGGTTGTGGCGATCGCGCTACTGCTGGCTGGCTGCATTCGCAGTAGTGATGCTGAGAACACGATCACCTTGAAGCTGTATCAGAACTGGCAATTGCAAGCGGGGGATTCGATTGGCGGCTACTCCGTGGTCGCTGGACTCGGTGACATCTCCGTTGCCCTGAACGGCAAATCCGTTTACGCCCCCTTCGACGGACGCGCCCAGAAAGACCAGCGCAACTGTCTGATCTTCTCCAGTCCCGACGTGCCTGCCTACCTGTTTCGCCTCTGTGGGGTGGCCAACTTGCGGCTCGGTTCCTGTAGTCAGGGCGACATCCTGGGCAATGCCGCCATCGTCCACATTGCCGCCTTACGCAAACAACCCGAAGGCACCTGGGCGATCGTCGAACCGAGCAAACCGATTATCGAGCGCATCGTGTCGAAGTCATGAAGCACCCCATGAAGCACCCCTTGATTCCCCTAGCCGCCAGTTTGATGACCGCAACGGTTGCACCGCTCTCAGCCGTGGGCACCGATGCAGCACTGATCGACTTCACGCTTCCGGTGGAGCAAGACACCATCGATGCTCATCCTCCCGTGGTCTCAGAGTCTGCGCTCCCAGTGGCTGCAGCCCCCAACCCAACGGGGTCTTCGTCTGACGCGGCAGTAGCTCTCAACTTTGACCCACCTCGATCCAGTTCGGTTGCCGCCTCCGCTCCCTCATCTCCCCATCTCCCCACCTCCCCATCTCCCTCCTCTTCCCCACCTCCCCCTGCGTCTGCAGTCAACCCGGGCAGCGAAGCCCTATTTACCGGTGGCTCAGACTCGCTGGTGGCCCGTACAGTCGGTGCCGCGGAAGGGACTCGCACGGCAGCCGGGGGCAAAACGGATCTCTACGAGGGGCATACCGATCCGGGCAATGGGGTGTGGAATCGGGGCACCTTCTCGTACCAGTTTGGCAATACCGAGAATTTGTCCGCTCAGGAAGCCGATCGCCGTCAGTTGACGAAAATCAAACGCATCCATCAAACGGTGCTGTTGTCCAGGGCAGCAGCCGAGGGGGTTGCGCCGTTGACGTTGTCTGAGGAGCTGAATGGGATTGATTTGATTAATCAAGCCCCGTTGGCGGTGACGGAGTCGGGGGGCTATGTGGAGCGCCTGGCAGAAGCGAAGCAGCAGGGGTTGACGGGGGAGGCGGCGATTTTGGAGGCGCGGGTGTGGGCGTTTTGGGATCCGCAGCGGGAGGGTTGGAATGCGCCAGGGTTAAGCGCTTACGATGACATCAGTAAGCAGGAAAGCATTCGCCAGGATCAGAAGCGCCGCATGGGCATGATTGCAGAGGCATTAGAGTCCTATGAGCAACAACGGGGCGCAGTAGCTGAGGCGAAGCCACAGACTCGAACAGGGCAAAGGATGGCGACTTCTCCTCCACCAGAGTCACCCAAACAGGCAGATCCAAACAAGGTAGCTGACTTGATCATCTTTCAGGATAAAGCACCTCAACCGCAGGAGCAGTCTGAACAGCTAATTTCTAGCAATTGGTAAGTAGCCAAAATGAACTGCGTACAGCGCGACGAGTGACGGATGACCAATGACAACCCAAATTGGAAACTTCTCTCTGCTAAGTGTGTTTTGCATGAGAGAGTTGATGCTAAGGTAACGCTAGCGATTTGAGGATTTCCTATGCGTCAAACTGTAATTGCTGGTTTTGCTGCTTTGGCTGTGAGCACGCTTTCTGCAACAACTGCTTGTGCTGAAGAGCGTTTTACAGTGATCCGTTTGGAGTTGCGCGATCGCGTCGTTACCATCACCTCAATCTCCACCGAACTGCGGTACTCTGTCTTGGCAAAAAATGGCACGGTTATCGATGCTGACCTCAACGAAACTCAACTTCAGGCGAAGCATCCTGAAGTCTATTCAGAGATTCGTCCAGCAGTCGCTAGCCCCAAAGCTGCTCCTAAACAATTCCCATTGCTGGACATGTAGCCTAGAGACCTTTACCCCCGCTACCTTTGGCTTTGTAACCAAGCTGAATCAGGTATTGGACGATCTTTTGTTTGTGATCGCCTTGAATTTCAATTTCGTTGTCCTTGAGAGTGCCCCCTGCCCCGCACTGGGTTTTGAGTTTTTTGAGCAGGTCAGTGAGTTTTTCGGGGCTGGATTGAAAGCCTCGGATGATGGTGACGGTTTTACCTTTGCGTCCCTTGCTAGAGGCTTCGACTCTCACGTTTTGCTGGTTGGGCGGCAGGTCGGGAACGCCGCGCTCAAGTGCCTCTGAATTATCAGGAGCACCAAATTCTCGGTGGATGACCCGATTTTTCTGGGAAGGGGTTCCGCCAACATTTTCAAGTGATTTGGAGTTTTTTCGATGAGAAGCGGACATGGTTGGATGGCTAAGAATGGAGAATGAAGGGATATCCTTCATTCTCCATTCTCACCTTAACTGCCAAATCTTCACGACCTTGTCTTCGCCGCCGCTCACCAGGGTTTGCCCGTTGGGACTGATGGCAACGCTATGCAGCTGGTCGGCATGGCCAGCGTAGGTTTGCAGGAGTTTGCCAGTGCTGGAACTCCAAAGTTTGACGGTCTTATCTTTGCTGGCGCTGGCTAGCAGTTTGCCATTGGGACTAAAGGCGATCGCACGCACCCAACTGCCGTGCCCCTTCATGGTTCGCAGTAATTTTCCGGTCTTCAGGCTCCAAAGCTTGATCGATTTATCAGCACTGCCGCTGGCAATGGTTTGTCCATCGGGACTAACGGCAACGGCTAGTACCCAATCCGTGTGTCCAGACAGTTTGCGGAGCTGATTCCCGCTGGATACGTCCCAGATTCGGACGGTGCGATCGCGTCCACTGCCAGCACTAACCAGGGTTTGTCCATCGGGGCTGAAGGCAACGGCCGTTACGTAGTCTTCGTGTCCGGTGAAGGTCTTGATCAGATCGCCAGTTTTCAAGTTCCAGAGCTTGATGGTTTTATCGAGGTCACCCGTTGCCAGGGTTTGCCCGTCAGGACTAATGGCAACGGTGCGGACAATATTGGAGAAATTAGTAATCGTGCGAATTTGTTTGCCGGTGTTTAAGTCCCAAAGGGTGACAAATTTTCCGCGCCCGCTGCTGTTGACCAAGGTTTGTCCATCCGGGCTGATGGCGATCGTATTCACAACGGTGTTGGCCGAAAGGGAACGGAGCATTTCTCCGCTATTCAAATTCCAGATGCGGATGGTTCCGTCGCTGCTGCCGCTGAACACGGACTGTCCATCTGGGCTAATGGCAACGGCGTGGACGAAATCTGCATGTCCAGATAGGGTTCGCTGCAGCAGAGTTGATTGGGCCAACTGCAGGCTGGGTTTAGCCGCGATCGCGGCAGGTTTGGCTGGCTGAGATGACGAAGCAACGGACATGGATGCGTTGACGAGGGTGGCAGTCAGTGTAGAGGTGATCGTCAGGGCTGCGATCGCGTTCCAAGAAATAGGTTTTCGAGTCATTTTCGTATAAGTAATTTAACGACAATTGGGTGACTCGTAACGTTCAACGTTACCAAGCACCTGCATGTAGTTATCATCTCGTGTCTAGTTGGTTATGCAAGTAGGCAGTCAAAAATGCACTGTTTATATCCAGCACCAATGAAACGAGTAATAGGGAGTAGGTTACAGGATTCTGGTGATGGGCAATTTCAGCCAATCGCATAACTAAGTCTTTGAGGTAAGCCCCTGGTTTTACCAGTGCGACTCGCACCGCTTTGAGCGTTCCGGGCGTAAAGTAACTCCCACGGTGGCAGATGAGCAAAACCGTAGGCGAAAAACAACATGTCGGAATTGTATCAAAGCCTTTCCCACA
>JAAUSG010000122.1 GCA_012034055.1 Leptolyngbyaceae cyanobacterium RU_5_1
GAGATCCGGGGAAGTGAGGGAAACTCTCAAATCCTCGCAATCTGCAAATCTACAAAGTCTCAAATCCTGACCGGGGAAGTGAGGGAAACTCTCAATCTGCAATCTGCAATCTGCAATCTGCAATCTCAAATCCTGACACCTGACACCTATGAAACTCCTACGCATTCTGACCATCTCCCTGCTGATTTTTACTGCCAGCTTGTTGATTGCTGCTCAAGCCTGGGCGTTTTGTGGATTCTACGTTGCCAAAGCCGATGCCAAACTCTATAACAAGGCGTCTCAGGTGGCGATCGCCCGCAGCGGTAACAAAACCGTGCTGACGATGGCGAACGACTACCAGGGAGAGGTCAAGGATTTCGCGATCGTTGTGCCCGTACCCGTCGTGCTGAAAAAGGAGCAAGTGCAGGTCGGCAAACCCAAAACGATAGAGCGCTTAGATTCTTTTAGTGCGCCGCGACTAGTGGAATACTTTGACTCTGACCCGTGTGAGCCAGTTCGGATGTATGAACGAGCGATGCCTTCAGCCGCTCCAATGCAAGATAACGCACAACGTCCTCGGGCTGGCAGCGGATCCCTGGGTGTCACGATTGAGGAGAAGTTCACGGTTGGCGAATACGACATCCTGATTCTGAGTGCTAAGGAATCGGGTGGGCTGGAAACCTGGCTAACTGAAAATGGCTATCGCATTCCCAAAGGAGCCAAAGACCTGCTCCGTCCTTACATTCGCCAGAAGCTGAAGTTTTTTGTGGCAAAGGTGAATCTGGGCGAGTTTGAGAAAACGGGTTACCAGAGTCTGCGCCCGATCAAAATGACCTACGAATCGCCTCGCTTTATGTTGCCGATTCGGCTGGGAATGGTGAACGCACAGGCGGCTCAAGACCTGCTGGTGTATATTCTGTCGCCGAATGGTCAGGCAGAGGTAACCAACTATCGAACCGTGAAAGTTCCCTCTGACACCGAAGTTCCCACCTTCGTCAAGAATGAGTTCAGCGATTTCTACAAGTCCATGTTCCAGACGGCGTACACCCGCGAAGATCGGAAAGTTGCCTTTTTAGAATATGCCTGGGACATGGCAAGCTGTGATCCCTGCTCGGCAGATCCCCTCACCCCCGAGGAACTGAAAGATGCAGGCGTGTTTTGGCTGGATAACCCAGAGGAGGTTCGCCCCCTACCCAACCAACCCAGTCTATTTCGTCGCCGTCCGCCTCGCCCATTCCCATCCTCCAGCGTTTTCATCACTCGCCTGCATGTGCGCTACACCCGTGATAAGTTTCCTGAAGATTTGATGTTCCAGGAAACGAACAATCGGGAGTTTTTCCAGGGACGTTACGTGATGCGCCATGCATTCACCGGAGAAGCCAGGTGTCAGCAAGGACGGGAGTATCAGCGATCGCTGCCGCGCCGCTTTGAACAAGAAGCCCAAACCCTGGCCCGCCTCACCGGTTGGAACATCCAGGATATCCGCAAAAAACTGCCCAAGATACAAGCTCAGGTGCCCTCTTCGTGGTGGGAATGGCTCTGGCTATCACTGCGGGGACAGTGAGGGGATGAAGGGATAAAGAGATGAAGGGATGAAGGGATCTTCATCTCTTCACCTCTTCACTCCTCATACTCCTTATACTCCTCATCTTCCCTCCGCCTGTCTTATCCTTGAAGTAGGAATGAGGACAACATTATGCAGGCAGGTTGGCGGGTTGGGTCGCTGTTTGGAATTCCCCTCTTTATCGATCCATCGTGGTTTTTGATTCTGGTGTATCTGATCTTTCTCAGGGGGTTGCAGTGGCAACAGAATTTTCCGGCGTGGGGAACCGCTACAACCTATGCTGCAGCAACGTTAATGGCGGTGTTGCTGTTTGTGTCTGTGCTGCTGCACGAGTTAGGGCATAGCCTGGTAGCGCGGGCACAGGGCATCAAAGTGAACTCAATCACGTTGTTTCTGTTTGGCGGGGTTGCTTCGATTGATGAAGAGTCGAAGACGCCCGGTAAGGCATTTCAGGTGGCGATCGCAGGACCAGCCGTCAGCTTCCTGCTGTTTATTGTGCTGAGTGTGCCCCTGCTTGCCCTACCGAAAACAACCGCCCCAATTAACGTGCTGTTAGGCAATCTCGCGTTTGTGAACCTGCTTCTCGCTAGCTTTAATCTGCTCCCAGGGCTTCCCCTGGACGGCGGTCAAATTCTTAAAGCAGCGGTCTGGAAAGCCACAGGGAGTCGCTTTAAGGGAGTGCATTGGGCTGCAAAAACCGGTAAGGCATTGGGATGGCTGGCAATTTTCTTTGGCATCTTCACCTTCCGCGAGGGGGGGCTGTGGATTGCCTTAATTGGCTGGTTTATGTTGCAAAACGCCAGTACCTACGATCGCATTACTGAAATTCAGGAAGCTCTGCTGTCGCTGAAGTCCAGTGACGCAATGACCCGTGAGTTCCGGGTCGTGGATGCTGAAATGACGCTGCGCCACTTTGCCGATAATTATTTATTAGGAGCCTCCAAACCTGAAGTCTACTTTGCCTCGTCCGATGGTCGGTACCGGGGCATGGTCAATTCAGATGAACTGCATCAGATTGAGCGCAGCGAGTGGGAAACCGAACCCCTCTTCCGAATTATTCAGCCATTAGCCGATATTCCCTCAGTTGAAGAATCCACGTCGTTAGTCGATGCGATTCAACACATGGAATCTCGCCAACTCCGACGCATGACGGTTCTGTCTCCTGCAGGGGCGGTTGCTGGCGTGATTGACCGAGGCGACATCGTCAGGGCCTTAGCGCAAAAGCTGAGGATGCCGGTCTCCGATGCGATTATTCAGCAAATTAAAGAAGAAGGATCTTATCCGCCAGGATTTCCAGTCGGAGCGATCGCCCAGTCTGCGATCGAAGCTACCTCATCTTCCCCACGCTGAAGAGAAGAGGGTCGTGTTTCAAACATGTTGTTTTCATCCGTAGGAGACGTTACATATAACATCCCTACCGAAGGTCAACCACACGTCTGGAACATTACCCTCCTTACCTCCCTACTTTTCATCTCTATCATCCCCTCGGTTTGACAAATTTGTAGTAAAGCCTTAGCGATCGCGGATGGCAAGATGACCCTGAAGCTGATAGCGTGTAGCCAGTATGATTATTGATAAAACTTCATGTCTGAATGGATTTCACAGTGGATCACCAACACGATGGGCTCAATGGGCTACCTGGGAATTGGGTTGCTCATGTTTCTGGAAAACTTGTTTCCGCCCATTCCCTCAGAGCTGATCATGCCGTTGGCTGGGTTCACGATCGCCCAGGGCAAAATGGAGTTTGTTCCAGCGGTTGCTGCAGGGGTGATTGGCACTGTTTTAGGGGCATTTCCCTGGTACTTCGCAGGAAAGTTCATCGGTGAACCCCGGCTGAGGCATTTGGCAGACCGGTATGGTAAGTGGCTAACGCTCTCTGGCAAAGATATTGATAAGGCAAATCAGTGGTTTAACCGGCATGAAGGCAAAGCGGTGTTTCTGTGTCGGTTGGTTCCGGGAGTGCGCACCCTGATCTCCCTTCCAGCAGGCATTAGCCAAATGCCGCTGCTTCCGTTTGTGATTTACTCAACGTTGGGTACAACGCTGTGGGTGACGCTATTAACATTTCTAGGCTACAAACTGGGTGAGAACTATAAACAAGTGGAGCACTGGCTGGATCCTGTTTCTAAACTGGTCGCGATCGCCTTAGTGGTGACATTTACCGTCTGGGTCGTGAAACGGAGGAAATCTCGGTCTCGCAGGCGAACGCTCCGCTAAAAAACATTCATCTCAATTCGGCACTTTTTGGACAGAAACATCTTCTTTACTACAGATGATTAGAATCTTTGATACCTTTAGGGTGTTGATGGTTCCTATGCAAAATGCGACCTATACGACCTGTTGATTCTGAACGCTTTTATCTGTGCCGTTGTGGGGGATAATGTTGGCTATGCAACTGGGCAATATTTGGTCGTCACCGGTTTCATAGGAATGAAGTACTGTACATTCGTTGCCTACGAAGGGATTGGCAGACTGATTTGGACAGTCAGCGTCACTTATTGGGATACTTCTTGGGGTAAGTTATTCCAGATGTGGATAAATCTTTATTACCACCGCTCTTGGTGCTTATAAACCTTATCCACGTCCAGACCTGGAGTTTTTCTTAAGGGAAAGCTACAGATTCCAAGCTGAACGTGGTTTAACAGTGTTAATTGCCCCATTGATTTTCGTATTTACTCAGAAAGAATTCAGCAAACGTTGAACGCCCGCGATCGCTACTGGCAGCTCCTCACTTACATCCGCCCCCAGACTCAGACGATCATTCAAGCCCTGCTCTGTACGCTACTGTTTACGGCAATGTGGCCTGTTCTGGCGTGGTTGGCAGGTGTGATTGCAGAGCCAATTGCGCGGGGTGAAGTTTTGGCGATCGCGCACATGTCCGGGATTAGCGCCCTGGTATTCCTGATCCAAAAAATTGCCCAGTATGGTCAGGATACGCAGATGGCAAAAGCGGCTCTGTCCATTGTCTTCACACTCCGCACCCAGGTCTATGCCCATCTCCAGCGTCTTAGCCTCAGTTACTTTGAAACGGCCCAAAGCGGGGATCTTGCCTATCGCCTGACTGAAGATGTGGATCGGATTGGTGAGGTGATTAACAAGATCTTTCACCAGTTTGTTCCCAGCGCGCTGCAGTTAATTGTCGTGCTGGGCTACATGGTCTATCTGAACTGGCAGATGACGCTGGCAACCCTGGCTCTTGCGCCCATCATGGCCGTGCTGATCACCTGGTTTGGTGAACAGATTCGCAAACTTTCCTATCGCAGCCAGAGCCGCATCTCTAACCTCTCAGCGCTGCTGGTTGAAGTATTTGGCGGCATGCGTTTGGTACAGGCGTTTGCGGCAGAAGATCACACGCTCGATCGCTTTAGTCGAGAAGCTGAGCGCAATCGTCTGGCTCGATTCCGGACTGAAAAGCTAAAAGCCATTCAGTCTCCTGTGGTGGGGTTTCTGGAAGCTATTTTCCTGCTCGTGCTGTTGCTACTGGGCGGTTGGCAGGTCTCCCGCAATAACCTCACCGGCAGCGAGTTTGTCAGCTACTTGGCCGCAGTTGTGATGCTGATTGATCCCATTGCGCTACTAACCAGCAATTACAACGAGTTTAAGCAGGGCGAAGCCTCGATCGATCGAGTGTTTGAGATTATGGCGATGCGGCCAACGGTGGTAGAACAGCCTGGGGCAATGGTGCTACCGCCCGTGACTGGAAAGGTGGAATACCGCCATGTCTGTTTTGCTTACCACGCTCACCAGCCGGTTTTGAAGGACTTGAGCTTATTGGCGCTCCCAGGAGAAGCGATCGCCCTGGTTGGGCATTCCGGTGCAGGCAAAACGACCCTGGCAAACCTGCTCCTGCGCTTCTACGATCCCCAGTCAGGACAGATTTTGATCGACGGCACGGATATTCGAGACATCACCCTGCGCAGCCTGCGCCAACAGATTGGCATTGTTCCCCAAGAAACCATCCTGTTCTCTGGCAGCATTGCTCAAAACATTGCCTTTGGCCAGCCGCATATTGACTTAGATGCAATTCAGGTGGCCGCCAAAATTGCCAACGCACACCAGTTCATCATCCAATTTTCAGAAGGCTATCAGGCGTGGGTGGGTGAACGTGGCGTTAACCTATCGGGTGGACAGCGGCAACGATTGGCGATCGCCCGTGCCGTACTCCTCAATCCCCGCATTTTGATTCTGGATGAAGCGACCTCTGCCTTAGACTCTGAATCCGAAGCCCTCGTTCAGGAAGCCTTAGAGCGAGTCATGTATAACCGCACCGTGTTTATCATTGCCCATCGCCTGGCAACCGTTCGTCGGGCCGATCGCATCCTGGTTTTGGAACAGGGGTGCGTCGTCGAATCGGGCACTCACACTGAACTCCTTAACCAGGGCGGACGCTACGCCCGTTTTTATGCGCAGCAGTTTCAGGACTAAATTGCTATAGTTTTCGGGAACCCCACAGCGTCTATGGCACTACTAGTCCACCACAGTGGTTTTGAGGGGTTGCCAAACCCCGAAAAAATTAATTTAAGGGGTTTTGATCGGTTTTCAACCCATCAAAATCTGCGTGGCAGAGTACTACTCCATCGACCTTATAGGAGACCGGCGTGGATACTAGCGAGATTAAACGAGAAGCGAACCTGCTCTACAAAGAGATTCTTCCCCTACTAAAGCTAGACAAAAAATTTGAGCATTTCCTGCTAACAGATTTAGCGAAGGTTGTTCTGATTTGCGGACATAGCAAGCAGGATGTGACCCCCAATGAATTACTCGGCTTCTTGATTGTTTACGCCCTGGTTAAAGATGATAAGGAGAAGTTAAATTCCGCCATTAATCAATGGGAGATTTCGAGTGATATTCGACGTGTATCTCAAAAAGAAACTGTCAAAATTCTCTTAGACTTAAAAAGTAAAATTGGTCAAGAAGATAAACTGGTTCTGCCATCTGTTCTAAATCAGCTGGACGAAGAGCGAGGGACGAATTTTCTCAATAAAACAGTCAATTCTATCTATCGATTCGCTCAGGTGGTTGTGAAGGCAGACGGCACGATCACGATGCAGGAGATGGGGGCGCTGTCTTTGATTTGGAAACTCCTACACACCTATGATGCGTCTGAGAATGATGTCAAAGAAGCTACACCAACGACTGCACCGCTGCCTGAAAAAGAAGGACTGGATGCCGTTCTGGATCAGCTCAATCAACTGATTGGAATGGAAAACATCAAAGCAGAAGTTCGTACTTTGACCAATTTTTTGAAAGTGCAGAAAGTTCGCGCTGGACGAGGACTGGCAAAAACTCCGGTTTCTCTACACTCTGTTTTCAGTGGCCCTCCAGGAACCGGAAAAACGACCGTTGCGCGGTTGGTCAGCAAGCTCTTTAAAGAGCTTGGATTTTTAGAAAAAGGTCATCTTGTTGAAACCGATCGCGCTGGAATGGTAGCCGATTATATTGGCGGAACGTCCAAAAAAGTGGATGAAAAAGTGACTTCGGCGTTGGATGGCGTGCTGTTTATTGATGAAGCCTATGCGTTGATTCCTGAAGATAGCGCTCGTGATTTTGGTCAGGAAGCTGTCAATGTCTTGCTCAAACGGATGGAGGATTATCGCGATCGCCTGGTGGTGATTGCAGCCGGTTACACCGATGAAATGCTGCGCTTGATTGAATCCAATCCGGGACTAAAATCTCGCTTCAATCGCTACTTTTATTTCAACGACTACACGCCCAATGAACTCGTCGCAATTTTCAACAAATTCTGCAAAGACAGCCACTTCAGCCCAACCGAGGCTGCCAATCAGAAACTAAACGAGTTGCTGACGGAGCTGTATGAGCGGCGCGATCGCACCTTTGGTAACGCCCGACTCGTCCGCAACCTGTTTGAGAAGACCATTGAACAGCAAGCGAATCGGCTGGCCGTGATTAACACACTGACCGATGAAATATTAATCACCATTCTGCCAGAGGACATTCCTCCCATTGAAACGGTGACTCCTCAGCAGGGTGCAACTACCAGCGATCGCACTGCTCCGCATGAAGCCATCCCTCTAGATCAGCAGTCTCCCCCATCCGCTACGCAACGCCGCGAAGCATTCATCAACCAACTCACAACCCTACTCAATCAGTCACTGCAGTCAATGGGAATCACTGCCAAAGTCAACCTCAAATCTGATGTTTTGCGGATCATCTTTGAAGCCGATTCTGTTCCCAACCCAGCCGAGATGGCAGCACTGACTGGCAGCCTGCTGAAGCGACTTTTGCCAGAAGATCTTGCCTGCATCCAGCTATATGGACGTTTGCTAGGAGACGAATTTCCTGACTGGAGCCAGGAGTTTGAGCTGAATGATGAAGGATGAACAAAGCAAACGGGTAATGAATGCAAAGTTCTGATGAAGATGCTCGATCAGATACTGTGCAAACAATGAAAATCCTGTGAACACTAATTGGAGTTGCATGAGCAAAGACAACCCATGAGTGATTCGTCGTTTATCCCTGTAATCTTAGCAGGGGGTAAGGGTGAGCGTTTCTGGCCTCTGAGCCGTAAGCACCGACCAAAGCAGTTTCTCAGTCTCGATGGCAGTGGTAAAAGCCTGTTACAGGCAACCGCAGACCGACTGTTGGCAACGGCAGGTGGTTGGCAATCAGTTTGGGTCGTTACAGCCGCCCACTTAGCCGATGGTGTGCGGGAGCAATTGCCGGATTTGCCAGACGAAAACTTGCTGGTTGAACCGGAAGGACGGGATACCGCCCCTGCGGTTGCCTGGAGCACATTGGAGATTGCTCATCGCTGTGGACGAGAAGCCGTGCTTGGGTTCTTCCCAGCCGATCATTGGATTGCCGATGAAGCAACCTTTCACGCAACCTTGATGGCAGCGATAGAACTGGCTACACAAGAAACCGCGATCGCCACATTGGGAATTGCTCCCGCTTACCCGGCAACTGGCTATGGCTACATTCAGCAGGGAGAGAAAGTTGGCGTGTATGGGACAGATCCCAAGGCTAATTGTCCGGGCTTCACAGCCTACCGAGTCGATCGCTTTACCGAGAAGCCCGATCTCGCCACGGCTGAACAGTTTTTGGCAACTAAACAATTCAGTTGGAACAGCGGCATGTTCATCTTCCGAGCCGGGGTTGCCCTGGATGAGCTGTTGGTATACGCCCCAGAAATCATTGGTCCCTTAGAAGAACAAGGCGTTTCCGCTTATCCTGAGCTACCGAAGAAAAGTATTGACTATGCCTTGATGGAAAAAACTCAGCAGGCATATGTGATGCCGGTTGCCTTTGGTTGGGATGATTTGGGCGACTGGAACGCGATCGAACGCTTGCTGAAAGGCGACAATCCGAATGTAGAACTGGCCCGACACGTCGGCTTAGACACCCGGGGAGCTTTGTTCTACGCCACCGATCACGATGATGTGATTGTCACCATTGGGCTGGAGGACACTGTGATTGTGCGGGACGGCAAAGTGACGCTGATTGTCAAAAAAGACCGCACCCAGGAGATCAAAGAAGTCTTGAAAGAACTCCAGGCAGACCCGCAGTTTAAGGATTTGTTGTAAGAGAAGGTACAAGGTGCGAGGTTAAGGCGATTTCTGAGAAAGATTTTACCCCTGGAGGAACGAACGGCCGTTCGTCTTCACCAGGATTGTTTGGTAGTTTCTTTCCTGGAAATCTCCTAAGAAGTGCGAAGTGCGAGGTCAGTTGAGGAGTGGAAACTAGTACACCAGAGAACTACTCAAACTCTTCAAATAAGGAAACCAGTACCACGTTGGAGAACAAAAATCCCTCCGGATCAGTCAGCCGCAGTCTGCCAATGTCTGGCAAGCTCTGTGAACTCGGCGATCGCGCCGACCCAACCTCGACCCAACCTTTCTGCACATAAGGCTGCAGGCATTTCCAAACCTGAGCGATCGCCTCCCTGCCAAACTGCTCAATCAGTGTTGCCAACTCTAATCCATCTGCCAAGCGCAGTCCTAGCATCAGAGTGTCGAGGAGAGAGTCAGGGAATTTTGAATTTTGAATTTTGAATTTTGAATTGCATATCCTTTCATCTCCCCACCTCCCTATCTCCCTCATCTCCCCATCTCCCCACCTCCCCACCTCCCCACTTCCCATCTTCTCCACCCACTCATAGTACTCCCACGTTTTCCGAGGTCGGGCAACGCGATCGCCCCCAAGATAACTGGTGGCTCCCATGCCGAAGCCGTAGAAGGGACGGTTTTCCCAGTAAACGCGGTTGTGGCGGCACTGGTAACCCGGTTTGGCGTAGTTAGAAATCTCATAGTGCTTGTAGCCTGCGGCGGTCAGGGTTTGCTGGGCGGTGCGGTACATATCGGCCGTGGTCTCATCAGTGGGTAATGGCTGTATGCCCGGCTTGTATTGGCGTCCGAAGGCTGTAATCGGTTCAATCGTCAGGTCGTAGCAGGAGAGATGGGTAGGCACAAGGGCGATCGCCGTCTGCAACGATGCTTCCCACTGTTCTAAAGTCTGATGGGGCAAGCCAGAGATTAAATCCAGATTGATGTTGGTGAACCCGGCTTGTCGAATTAGCTCAACAGCCATGTAGATATCTTCGATGGTGTGCGATCGCCCACACACGCGTAGCAGTTCTGGCTGAAAGGCTTGCACACCCAGACTGACCCGGTTTACGCCTGCGGATCGATATCCTGCAATTTGTGCCGGGTCAAAGGTGCCAGGATCAACTTCCATTGAGATCTCAGCCTGTGCAGAAATCCCAAACTGCTGATTCAGCATGTCCAGAATGCGGCTGAGTTGCTCGGCGGACAACAGGGATGGAGTCCCACCGCCGAAGAAAACGGTTTCCAGCCAGCTATCTTCGCTGCGAGTTTGGCGGATTTCCTGGCAAAGTACCTCGACGTAGTGGGCGATCGTGCCGGAGTTACCGCCATTGATGCGATCGCCCCCACCCATTGGTGGCTTATCTCCCACGACCGACACCGGAAAATCGCAGTAGAAGCAGCGTCGCCGACAAAAAGGAATATGGACGTAAGCAGAATGAGGAGTCAATAGACACGGAGAGTATAATGAGGGCATGCCATCGAGAATTTCCCCAAAAAACCTGAATTTATGCTTCTTGATGCAATCATTATTATCTCATTTATCCTGGCAGGGGCGGGGATCGGCTTTCGCAGCATTGAAGATTTGCCAACCAGTGTCTTGCAGCAAGTGACCGATGAGAATGCGCTGGGCGTGGTAACGGCTGGCTTTGGCGCGTTGCTTGGTTTAGCGATCGGGTTGGTGGTTCAAACAGGCTACCGCCGTCTGGAACGACGAGTCCGGGTGATGCCAGCCGATGTGTTGCTGAGTCGCGCGATCGGCTTGGTGCTTGGGTTGTTGGTTGCGAATCTGCTCTTAGCTCCCACGTTCCTATTGCCCATTCCAACAGAGTTCTCGTTCATTAAACCGCTGATTGCGCTGGTTGGCAGTATCCTATTCGCCTTTTCTGGTGTTTCCCTAGCCGATGTGCATGGTCGTGCGTTGCTGCGGTTGATTAACCCCAATTCGGTGGAGACGTTGCTGCTGGCAGAGGGAACTTTAAAGCCCGCAACCACCAAGCTTGTGGATACGAGCTGCATCATTGATGGACGGATTGAGGAACTGTTGGGCACAGGTTTTCTGGAAGGTCAAATCCTGATTCCCCAATTTGTCCTGAGTGAACTCCAGCAGGTAGCAGATGCCTCAAATGATCAGAAGCGGGTACGTGGACGGCGTGGCTTGGATGTCCTCAACCGGATGCGAAATGCTTATCCAGACCGCATCCTAATTCACACCGCCGACTATGATGATGTCCCTACTGTGGATGCTAAGTTAGTGCGTCTAGCGCAGGAGATTAATGGCACCCTGCTGACCAATGACTATAATCTGAGCAAGGTTGCCAGTGTGCAGAAGGTTTCAGTCCTAAATATCAATGACCTCACTCAAGCCGTTCGACCCACTTATCTTCCGGGTGATAGTCTCGATTTAAAAATTCTCAAAGAAGGGAAGGAACCGGCTCAAGGCGTTGGCTATCTGGATGATGGCACGATGGTCGTTGTTGAGGAGGGGCGCAACTATTTGGGCGGCGAAATTCAAGTTATCGTCACCAGTGCTCTGCAAACCTCTGCTGGCCGCATGATCTTTGCCCGTCCCAAGGCATCGGTGGTTGCTTCTTAACGGACGGAAATACCAATCCTTTCTACTTCTAGAGGGGCACCTGGGAGTCCAAGAAGTAACATCTCCAAAGATTGTGCTACTGCAGCGTTGTTTTAGACACAATTCGGGTCTTCTTGCGATCGGCCTCTGTCAGACTCTCTCCCTGCTGAAGGCGGGTTGCATTGTCTTGCAAGACAGTGGCGGCTCCTTCGTCACCCATTTGTAAGGCGGTGTTGGCAGCCGTTTGCAGCATCGTGGCAGCTCCCATAAAGTCACCTTGTTGCAGTTTGCTTTCAGCAATTTGGGTTTGCCGATACTTTGCTAATGCCAGGATGTGCTTCTGAACGTGAGGATTGGGGTTGGGCTGGAAGGAAGAGACGTAGCTGATCGGAACGGGAATGGTTTCAGAGGGTAGTCTTTCTTGCCCGATCGCGGGATCGTCATAGCGCACCTGAAGTTGGGCGATCGTATGCAGCCCTTCCGTCATCTGATTCAGATAAAGATTGACCAGCACGATGCGGGGAGCGTCTACCATCAAATCACCAAGGCGCACAATCGACTGATCGCGTTCCTGTAGAATCGGCAGTTCGATCGCATCGGGGGCAACCTGGGCGATCGGCTTCATCTCAGCAAGCCGCACCCCTGGGACAAGCGACACCAGCAGGTGTGCATTGGTCAACCGAACCGACTGAATTCGGCTAAACAACCGCCCAAACTCTTCCACGGCTTGCTCCGAGCGTTGAATGTAGGACATCGTACCGCCCCCGGCATCGGCAATTTTCTCCAACACGTCCTGATTCCAGGAGTCACCAAAGCCGAGGGTGTTAATCGTCATGTTGTAGTCTGCTGCCAGTTTTGCCAGTTTCAGGCAACGATCGTTATCACCATGTTCATTTTCACCATCGGTGAGCAGAAATGCCTGGGAAACATTGCCCTGCTTCGATTTCGCCAGTTCTTCAATGCCCAGCCGTAGTCCTTCATCGATCGCCGTCCCTCCCCCTGCCCGCAGTTGGTTAATCTGCAGCTTCACGCTGGCAGGGCTTTCTAGCAGCTGGTTGGGCACCAACACCTTCGCTTTGTGATCAAAGCTGACAATGGAGATGCGATCGCCTGTTGAAAGCCGATCCACCAGTCGCTGGGCTGCTTGCCGAACGGTGTCCATCGGTCGCCCGCCCATTGAGCCACTGTGATCTAGAATCAGACATAAATTCAAAGGTAAATTTTGGCTCTCTCCGTCCGCGATCGCTGAAATCGACACCGAAAGCTGACGCTGGCTAACAGATTGAGCAACATCCACATTGTCATCACTCAAGGCAAACTGCAAACCAACTCTCATGACGAAATCCTGGAGCTACGAGACTACTGAAATAACTTCAAGTCCAATGGCTAACGCTACGTAATTTGGTGATCCTGAAAACAACTATCCGCAATTCTAATATCCGCAATTCTAATACTAGACTTCCTGCATCCACGCTGGTTTACCTTTTGAAAAATCCATCGGTGGCAACTAGCTTCTGCCACTACTGGACAGGCATCCGTTTCATCTGCTACAAAGTCCGCTGCCAACCGCTAGTATGTAGAAAACAATGCAATTGTTTCAGGCAAACATTCCAGGCGATACGCTGCTATGACATCACCCATTCAAGCTGCTCAATCTCCCTATTCATACGGAGACTCGTATATTCGGACTCCCCCACCGGATATTCCCTCTCTTCTTTTGAAGGAGCGGATTATTTATTTGGGGTTGCCCCTGGTTTCGTCTGATGACTTCAAACGTCAGCTCGGAATGGATGTAACCAAGCTGATCATTGCTCAATTGCTGTATTTGCAATTCTCCGATCCAGAAAAGCCGATTTATTTCTACATCAATTCAACGGGCACCTCCTGGTACACAGGAGACGCGATCGGTCAAGACACTGAAGCCTTTGCAATTTGCGATACTCTGCAATATATCAAGCCGCCTGTTCATACAATCTGCATTGGTCAAGCGATGGGAACCGCCGCCATGATCCTGTCCTCTGGGGCAAAGGGATTCCGGGCTAGCCTGCCCCACGCCACCATTGTCCTCAATCAACCTCGTGTGGGCATGGGACGCGGTCAGGCAACGGATATTCAAATTCGGGCAAAAGAAGTCTTGTCAAACAAGTCCGTCATGCTAGATATTCTGTCTAAGAATACAGGGCAACCTCCTGAAAAAGTTGCTAAAGACACCGATCGCATGCTCTACATGACGCCCCAGCAAGCGAAGGACTATGGACTGATTGACCGGGTCTTGGAAAGTGTCAAAGACTTGCCAAAGCCCATTCCGGCGTTGACGTAGTTTCTTAAACCATCCCGCCTATGTCTGTCGATGAAATTCTGCGCGTTCCATACAACCTTCCCGGTAGTCCCTACTGGCAGTGGATCAATATCTATACTCGCCTCAGCCAGGAGCGGATTATTTTCCTGAATCAGCCCATTACCTTCGGTCTAGCAAACTCGATCATCGCGGCATTGTTGTATCTGGACTCTGAAGAGCAAAAGCCCATTTACATCTACATCAATTCTCACGGCGATCCCGTTGCGGCGGGTATGACCAATGAGTCAGTTGGCACGATGTCCATTACGGCAGGATTGTCGATTTATGACACTATGCAGCATGTCAAGTCTGAAATCGTGACTGTCTGCCTGGGACAGGCGATCGGCATGGCAGCGGTGCTGCTCTCCTGTGGTTCCAAAGGCAAACGCGGTAGCCTACCTCACTCGATGATTGCACTCAACCATCCCTACACGGGAACTCGTGGCCAGGCAACGGATATTCAAATTAATGCTGACGAAGTCATTGCCAAGCGACGGCTGATGCTAGACATCCTTTCTCAAACCACCGGACAATCGGTTGAGAAGCTGACCAAAGACCTAGACCGAAACTTCTATATGACTCCTCAGCAAGCACAGGAGTACGGACTTATCGATCTCGTCCTGGAAAGTCCTAAGGAGTTGGTGGCGTAAAAGTGGGTCATTTGTCATTCGTCATTCGTCCTTGGTCATTATTCTTTCACCCCTTCACACCTCACGGAGTTTCCCATGCCTATCGGTATTCCTAGCGTCCCATACCGTCTTCCGGGTAGTCCCTATGAGCAGTGGATCAGCATCTACGAGCGGCTGTTTCGGGAGCGGATTATTTTCTTGTCTGAAGAAGTGGATGATGGCATTGCGAATGCGATCGTTGCCTACCTGCTTTACCTGGATTCTGATGATCAATCCAAACCAATCTATCTCTACATCAACTCTCCGGGTGGTTCGGTGACAGCTGGTATGGCGATTTTTGACACCATGCAGCATGTTAAATCTGAAGTCGTCACAATCTGTGTCGGTATGGCGGCCTCAATGGGCGCATTTCTGCTGACGGCTGGTAGCAAGGGTAAGCGACTGGCATTGCCCCACGCTCGGATCATGATCCACCAACCTCTAGGCGGCAGCCGTGGTCAGGCAACAGACATTGAGATTGAAGCCAAAGAGATCTTGAGGATTCGTCGTCAGTTGAATGAAATCCTTGCAGAGCGAACAGAGCAGCCTCTTGAGAAGATTGAGAAAGACACAGACCGTGATTACTTTATGTCTGCTCAGGAAGCAAAAGAATACGGTCTGATCGATAGCGTAATTGATACTGTCCCCTAGTAGTCTGTCAAGGCGATTTCTGAGAAAGATTTTACCCCTGGAGGAACGAACGGCCGTTCGTCTTTTACCAGGTATTTTTTGGTAGTTTCTTTTCCTGGAAAATTCTCCCAAGAATTTTTGAGGGATTTCAACCCCTTC
>JAAUSG010000123.1 GCA_012034055.1 Leptolyngbyaceae cyanobacterium RU_5_1
TTGACCGAGCAACGCTTCCAGCGCACTATAGAGGCGAGGGGTTTCTTCCATAACAACTTCTGGTGATGTGGTAATCCTCAGAGTACTTGGATTTGCCCCTCACCCAATATTTGTGTCAGTCAGCCAGAGTGCTGCACTCAAAAGGACAATCAGGATATAGACCGCAATTAATGAGGTCGGTTGATTTTTGAGATCTCGGACAAGTGCTTTGTCGTGTTTCGTTAGTTTCATAATCGTCTTAGCTAGCTGCGATCGCGCCTGTGAGCGATGAAATTCGGGCCTGGAAGCCTGCGTTGACCAGAGCATTCACGGCAGATTGATAGTCTTGAACGCGGAATTGGGGACCGAAGCGGACGAAGTGGCGTTTGTCTGGGGTGCTGACGATCGCCACTACCGAAATCTTAGCCTTGTGTTCGTCTCCGCGATTATCCAGCAACACAGTGCGGAGGCGATGCTGTTGTTCAATGTCGCTGGCAACTTTGGGTTCCAGTTCCACCATCACCATCCGCACCGATTCGATCGGTTCCATGTCTTCAACAATGAACTGGGCCTGGTCATCGCGGCGATCGATCTTGCCCCAGATCATCACGCGGGCATCGACGATCAACTGTTCGCTGACGCGATCATAGGATTTGGGAAACACAACGGCTTCGGTTTTGCCAGTCAGATCCTCCATCGTAATGATCGCCATGCGATCGCCAGTCTTCTTCGTGGTCACCAGCTTGACACTCGTCAGCATGGCGATCGCGCTCACCGACGTTCCCTCGGCGTACTCTTGCAAATCACTCAGGTTGATCGGAGCCAGAATTCGCGCAGAATCTCGCAGGGATTTGAGGGGATGATCTGAAATGTAGAAGCCAAGGATTTCCTTCTCCAGGCGCAGGCGTTCTTGCGGTGGAAAATCGGGAACGGCAGCGGCTTTGGGAGCGGCTTCAAAGCTGGCAACTGTTTCCTGAGCCGAGCTACCCAGCAAATCAAACAAATTCCCCTGTCCACTGGCCCGATCTCGGGCACGAGATTGGGCCCAGTCCATCACCAATTCCAGGTCCTGGATGAGCTGGTTGCGGTTCTGGTTTGGCTCCAGTTTGTCGAACGCGCCGCAGTAAATTAGGGCTTCCAGTGCGCGTCGGTTCAGGGCACGCGAATCGACTCGACTGCACACATCGCCCAGCGACTTGAACGGCCCGTCTGCTTCTCGTGCGGTTAGCAGACCCTCGATCGCGCCCAGTCCCACATTGCGCACGGCCGACAGTCCAAACAAAATGCTCTCTCCCAGCGGTGTGAAGTCTACTCCAGAGCGATTCACATCGGGTGGAGCCACCGGAATGCCCATCGCCATGCAGGTGCTGATGTACTTTTGCACCTTGTCCTGGTCACCGCTGTTGGCCGTCAGCAGCGCTGCCATGTACTCAACCGGGTAGTTTGCCTTCAGGTAGGCGGTCTGGTAGGTGACGTACCCGTATGCCGTGGAGTGGGATTTATTGAAGCAGTTTGAGGCCACCAGCCCGCTGGACAACACAAAGTTATGGTCGCGTTCAACTCCAATGTCATAAACCGGTTGAACGCCCAATGACTTGCGACTGATTACCTTAACCATCTCTCACTCCCAGGGCAAACGCTTGAAACGCAAGGAGTGTAACACACCTCACCCAAAGGAGCTTCGGTGGAGACACAATTTCTCAATCGTCCCATACAAGGACTAGATTTTGATGGGCTAAAAACCGACCAAAACCTTATAAATTAATTTTTTCGGGGTTTGGCAACTCCTCAAAACCACTGTGGTGGACTAGTAGAAGAAGTCCAGGCTCTAAGATTCATGATAACTCTGGAAATTTGCTGGAGCAGAGAGGGCTTTGCAACTTGCGCCAGGTCTTTGTTGGACAGGAGCAACTCAGGCATCGTTTTGGGATACATTACTTTACGTAAGCCTCTCTACGGCGGCTGATGATCGGCTGGAGAGCTGTGAGTTAGTCATTAATTTAGATGAGTAGCAGTAAAGAGCACTATGGTGAACTATCGATCTGTTTTGGCGATGATTCTGGCGTTCGTTACGGCCCTGATGCTCAGTGTTGGCAGCGCTGAAGCGGCTAAGACGAAGAAGCCCCTGACTTATACAAGCGAACAGTTGGAGCAAATTCAGGATTACGTAACTGATTTGAGGGCGATGCGCGATCGCCTGCCTGAACTGGCAATACTAATCCAGCAGCAGGATTGGACATTCACCCGCAATTTTATCCACGGTCCGTTGGGTGAGCTGCGGTTTAAGATGGCAAGTCTATCGCGCACGCTGTTGCCCGATGCCCAAAAGAACGCCCGCGCCCTTGCCAAAACGGTTTCTAATGACCTGGTTGCCATTGACCTGGCAGCCCAAAAGCAAGATTACAAAGCAGCCATTCGCAGCTACGCTCAGACAATCAGGGACTTTGATGCATTTCTGGATCTGGCTCCCCAACCTCTTGCACCCAAACCTGCCCCTGCAAAGCCTCAAGCCTTGAACCGTTCCGTTCCCAAGCCTGAGCCTGTCAAACCTGTCCTTTCTGAGCCGGAAGTTTCTCGTCCGGAAACATCGGAACTTGAAGCAAAGACAGAGGCAGAGGCTGAACGTTAGCCTTAGGTTTTGCATCCACAATTTTCTTTCCGTACCTGATCAAGAGCAGGCAAATTTTGCGATGCGAGTTGCGATAGTTGGATGCGGGGTGATTGGGTCCGCGATCGCCCATGAGCTGAGTCAGGTTCCCGGATTAACAATCACCGTCCTGGATCAGCAAGCCCCTGCGCAAGCGGCAACGGGAGCTGCCCTGGGCGTTTTGATGGCAGTCATCAGTCAGAAGACCAGGGGCAATGCTCTCCAGATGCGGCTGACCAGCATTCAACGCTATGACACCTGGATTCCACAACTCGAAACGCTCACAGGTTGCCGCATTCCATTCAATCGCCACGGAATTCTGCGGCTTTGCTTTGCGGGAGAAGATTTGGACTTTTGGCGATCGCTGGCAGAGATTCGGCGAGAGCAGGGTTGGCAGTTGGACGTCTGCGATCGCAACCACCTCGCCGCCCACTACCCCCAACTCAACCTGGATGGCGTGATCGGTGCCGTTTACTCCCCGCGCGATCGCCAGGTCGATCCAACTGCTTTAACATTGGCTCTGGTTGCTGCTGCTGAACAGAAGGGCGTCACCTTCCTGTTCGACACTGCTGTGACGTCCGCAGATTGTGGAGATCCCCCCAACCCCCCTTCACAAGGGGGGCAACAAGGGGGTCCCATCCGTCGAATTCACACCACCGCCGACCCGTTAGAAACCGACTGGCTAGTGATCGCGGCCGGACTCGGATCAACCCCCCTAACGGCCCATCTCCAGCACCCGGTTGAAATTCGCCCCGTTCTGGGACAAGCCATGCATGTGCGGCTCAGTCAACCGTTGGGGCAGCCAGACCTGCAACCCGTGATTACGGGCAACGACGTTCATATCGTGCCGTTGTCGGGCAGCGACTACTGGATTGGAGCCACGGTGGAATTTCCAGACCCCGCAGACGTGTTGAAGGCAGCACCGCTACAGCCAAATCCAGAGCTGTTAGCGGCAATGCTACAGCAGGCGATCGCGTTCTACCCCGCCCTGGCAACCGCTACTGTCCTGCGCACCTGGTCTGGCTTGCGCCCCCGCCCCCACGGTCGTCCCGCTCCAATTATCGAACCGCTGCCGGGCTACGCCAATGTGCTGTTGGCAACCGGACATTACCGTAATGGCGTGTTGTTAGCTCCCGCAACGGCTGAGAGGGTCAGGGAGGCGATCGCGACTAGCGATTTTGGATTTTAGAGTTGCGATTAACGGTTTGTTATCAGGCGTTTACACTGAAGGGATAAGGCGTAATTTACAATCGTTGGTGCATCTGAATAAATCAGCCTGGGTTGGTGTTTTTGAAAAGTAGGAGCGTATTGGATGAGTCCGAATCCACTCATTGATTTGCTAGAAGTGAATCGGTTGCTGCGATCGCCTGATGAAGTCGCTCTCTTTGAACAAACCCTCGAAAAACTGGCTCAACATTCTGACCCTGCGGATTTGCCTGACCTACACCTGATTTTGGATGATGCCTGTGAGCAACCGGAAGTGATGTTTAGTCTGGTGCATTTCCTGGAGTCCTTTGAAGTGCAGGAGCAGGTACAAGCATTTATTCAGATAATGCCTGACTTGATGAAGCGGGCAGTGGAATGGACAACAATTCTGTATTCTCGAATCATGAACGATGAGAGTGCGCGATCGGTGTTTGAGGAGAACGTGCGATCGATGCAGGATCAGAAGCAAGATGAGATCCACTTAGATAATGTCCAACTACTTTGAGCAGCCAGAACAATTCCTGCGTGTTGTAGATAACGCTGGGCGAGGGCAATAAAATCGCGGATGTTAAAGGTAAAAATGCAGCGCCCTTGAGCAGTTGCCCCAAGCAATTGAGCTTCATCACTGGCAGCTAAAGGCATCCAATCCGTTGGAGTGCGAGTGACATCATAACCATGAGGGCTACCAACTTAAAGCGGGACAGCAACGCCAGGAAGGAATACAGAATTCAGGAGCCAGAAGCCAGGAGAGATGCTGAATTCTGTATTCTGACTCCTGCACTACCCAAATGTCCCGGCTTAGACTGGTAGCCGATATTTGAACCAAAGTATCTTATTCTACTCTGACGATTTGGCAAAGGAAAAGCCGCGTCGGGTGGGGCGAGACTGAGCGGTTTGCACCTGAAAACTGACCTGATCCGTTGTTTCGCCACTGGTTGCCTGGAGTATCCAAGTTCCAGGCTGAGGCGTCCAGAAGAACGAACTGGAGGACTGGGTGGCCAGCAGCTTACCATTCAGCCGCCATTCGACTGATTTACCGGGAAGCGTTGCCAGCCTGAACTCCAGTCGTTGAGCAGGATTGGATTGATTCGCCTGCGGATCCCCAATCAGGAAAAAGTCGCCATTGCGGGGGGAGACAATCCGCAGTTCACCCTCTGCCAGGTCAGAGTCGGCCACCCTTGCGGGGGGTTGCATCGCCAGCCATTCGTTGTACTCGGCAGGCAGTTTGAGCCGGTAATGCGGCTTGCCGTTGGATTTCTGAACAAGCTGGTAGAAGGGGTCGGGTTGGCGATCGTAGGCTGCCAGATCCTCTGGATACAAGTATTCCTGCACCACTGACGGACAGGCAGGCGTGGGTCGTGCGCCCGATCGCGCACAAATTGGACGTTTAACCAATCCAACCGGCGGAGGAAACGCCGCTGGTTCCCGCTGCTCATGCAAATGCAGCATAATCCGATTCCACAACGGAGCTGCCCCCGTCACTCCCGACACCTTCTGCATCGGCGCACTATCAAAATTGCCAACCCAGACGGCAACCGTATAGTCCGTCGTGAATCCCACTGTCCAGGTGTCGCGAAAATCAGAAGAGGTGCCAGTCTTGACCGCCGCCGGAAACGGCAACGTCAGCAATGACTCCACTCCAAAGGCTCTAGCACGAGCATGAGGGTCGGACAGCATGTTGGTGATGAGTTGCCAGGTGGACGGAGAGGAGAGAATTTTAGATTTTGGATTTTGGATTTTAGATTGATCCTCTTGCCTTTCTTGCCCCCCTTGCCCCTTACTCTCCTGACTCCTGACTCCTGACGCTTGCCACCTGATACCTACAACCTCTCCCTGCCGCGCGATCGCCAAATAGGCCCGTGCCAATTCCCATAAGCTGACTTCGCCGCTACCGAGAGTGAGTCCTAATCCATAGTGTTCTGGGGGTTGGGTCAGATGCTCAAACCCAAGTTGATGCAGATGTTCCAGGAAGGATTTGACACCGACTTTTTCCAGGACACGCACGGCAGGGATATTGAGGGAATTTGCCAGGGCGATGCGAACTCGTACAGGGCCCTGGAAGGTCTCGCTGTAGTCGGAGGGGCTGTAGAGGCGGGCACCAGGGATGGCGTAGCGGGTCGGCACGTCTGCCAGGATGGTGTTCGGGCGGATGATGCGGTTTTCCAGGGCGAGTTGGTAGAGAAAGGGTTTGAGGGTGGAACCGGGTTGGCGCAGTGCCTGAACGCCATCATTGCGACCCATCTGGGCTGCTGCGAAATAGTCGGGGGAGCCGACGTAGGCGAGAACCTCGCCGGTGTGGTTATCCAGCACAAGCGCTGCGGCGTGGTGAACATTCTGGGCAGCCAGACCGCGAATCACCTGTAAGACCTGGGTTTCTACGAACTGCTGCAGGGGGCGATCGAGGGTCGTGTGAATCTGAGCAGAATGGTCAGATGGAAGCTGATTCGCCAGCCAAAACAGGAAATGTGGTGCCGCAATAATGCCCTGTTGTCGAGGTTGGAGTGGAACTTCTTCAGCCAGGGCACGATCGCCCTGAGTACGACTGATGTAGCCATCCTGCACCATGCGATCGATCACATAAGACTGGCGTTTCTTGAGCGGTATCAAGTGCTCATAGGGATCGAGACGATTCGGATCATTGGGAATGGCGGCGAGCAAACTGGCTTGGGCAACATTCAGGTCGCTGGCCGGAAGACCAAAGTAGGTGCGGGCAGCCGCTTCTACTCCATAAATGTTGCTGCCCATCGGCAGGCGGTTAATGTAGGCCTGCAAAATCTCATCTTTGCTCATGCCAGCCGTGAAGCGCCAGGAGGTCCAGACCTCGCGCAGCTTGCCCGATAGATTGCGGGGAGCCGGATCAATCATGCGGGCCAGTTGCATGGTGATCGTGGAGGCACCACTGACGACCTGCCGGGCTTGCATCGCTTCCAACAGCGCACGAACGATCGCCCGTTCATCCAATGCGCCATGTTGATAAAACCGTTGATCTTCGGCGGCAGTAATTGCTTGAACAAACTGGGGAGACACCTGATTCAGCGGCACGGTTACCGTATGCTCCTGATCGCGAGTCAGGATCGTGCCGAGCGGAAGTCCATTGCGATCGCTGAACTCAACTGCCTGCTGATCCTGCACCAAATCGGCCGCCCGAATGGGAGCGAAGTAGGGCAGCGATCGCACTCCCAACACCAGCACTCCGACAATCAGAATGACTCTAATCGGCCAGGAAGATCGGCTCCAAAAGCGGCTCCAAAAGTGCCACAGCCCGTTTTTCCGGTTCCAGCCAGATTGCGATCGCTGACGCCCCATCTCCGTCTACCCACAAACCCTTCTCACTGACTACACCCTAATCTGCAGCAAGTCCGAAACGAATGACACCTTTAGATGAATATCTGATCTCTGAATTCTCAATTAATCCGTACCAGCCGGATTTCTGTGCGCTGGTTGCGGGAGTCTACCGGAGCTATTCCAGCGAGGGGTTCACTATAACCTCGTCCTTCCGCTGCGATGTTATTTTTCACACCCTGACGCCGAAGATAATTCACTACGACTTGAGCACGCTGTTCACTCAACGTCTGGTTGAGGTTGGCAGGTCCGGTGCGAGAGGTATGTCCAATGACTCGGACAGCAACGGTTTGCGGACTGAACTCAGCAATTTCTTGTGCCAGTTTAGCGAGCGTTTGCTGTCCTTGAGCCGTGAGACCAGCCAAGCCGACGCCAAACTCAACGGTTCCTCTTACCCTCAGGTTGCCGATCGCTGGAGCGGCTTTGACCTGGTTGGCGTTGAGCTGTTTAGTAGCCGCGATCGCGGTTCCTTTTCCGGCCAACCGATCCGCCAGGTTAGCATTGTCTGCCCGGATGAGATCGATCAGGGTTTGGGTGTTCTGAGCGGCACGGATGAGGAATTGCGGGGTGTACAGGTCCGATGAATTTTGCGGCACGGTGTTCATTCGTCCCGCCAGTACCAATACGGCGGCGGTCGAGCCAATCCGTTTCTCCAGGGTCTTATCCGTCATCCACGACCTTGCTTCTGCAGCCGTGAAGAACTGAATGCCCTGCAGAACCGCTCCCGCATCACCTGCTGACAGCTTGCCATCCTCCGCAATCTGGGTTTGTAGTTGGGAAGCATCGCGGACGTTGACATCGATGCGACGGTAGTAGGTCTCCAGGAACTCAGAAATGGTCTCTGGCTTAGATTGGATCAGGCGATCCGAGGCAACCATCACATCGACGATCGCCCCCGGTGCATCCGCACTAGACAACACAACGGTATATCCCTGTTGCCGCGCCTGCGTCACGTAAGGCTCCCAAATAACGGCGATCGCCACATCCTGGTTGGGATCTTGCAGCAGTTTCCAGGCTTCAGAGGCATCCGTCACCCGAATAATTTGGAAATCGGATAACTTAAACGCCTCAAACTTAGTATCCAATACCAGCGCTAGATATTCACTGGGAGTATCCCCCGCAAAGGCAATACTCAGTTGCCTTCCCTGTTGCCGCGCTTGTTGAACCAATTGATTCAAGTCTAAAAGCGACTTCAGAGCAGGATACTTTTTCGTGTTCAGTACAACGGCATCGGCTCCAACCGTGCGATCGATCAGACCGACAACCTTGCCCTGAGGTTTCTGTTTCAAAAATTGATCCAGGGTCGTTACCAGCAGATCCGTCTGTCCCTGATTCATCCGTTCTGCTCGCTTTGCCTGGTCAAACTCATCCTGATAATGCAATCCAATGCCTGTTTCTTTGAGGGCTGACTGAAATGCCCCATTGCGAAAGGTGCTGTAGCCGCTGAACGTGTCTCCCAGAACCGTTAGTTGTCCGTCCGTTTGAGGATCGGTGGTCCTCTGCGATGGTTGACTCGACTGAGAGAAGGGTAACAGTCCGGGGGACGCTTTGCTCAATAACCAAATTCCCCCGGCACTGAGCATTGCAGTTGCGGCGAAGGCAAGAATCAGCGCCAGGTTGTCGTTTTTACTCATGGATTTTTTTTGACGTTGATGTAGCGATCTCAGATTCCCGTTTTGGCAGCTAAATTTCCTATACTAACAAAACTTTGCTTGCTGTAAGTTTTCTGGTGATGAACGGGTCTGTTGTGTAAGGGGGCCCTCATTGCTTAACGCTGTTGCTCAAGAAGAGCCTTTGGGTACTCTGATGATTAGTCACACAAAGTTAGCCCTATCATCAGGGAATCTACCGATGCAACTCAATCACCACCATAGAGCGATTCGATTTCAGTACCTTAAAACACAAACTTCTGGCGGTTTTACCTTACTTGAAATGATGGTGCTTTTGGCGACCATTGGGATTCTGTTTGCGATCGCGCTCCCAGTTGGGATGCCCTGCTTAACCGGTTGCGTCTCAGCACAGCTCAAGACGAAGTATTTCAGGCGATACGCACGGCTCAAAGCAAAGCCAAACTCAATCGTGTCAACTGGCAAGCCAGCTTTCGGGACAACCAGGGAATTGTGCAATGGGTCGTTCATCCGGTCGGAATCACGCCAGATGATTCCCTTTGGGACAATCTCGACGCAAATGTTCAATTGGACGAAACTGAAACCACCTTGCAGAACACGAAAGGAGTTCGTCAAGTCCAGTTTAATCATCTAGGGCGAGTTAACGGACAGCTCGGACGCCTGACCCTAAAAGCGAAAGCAGGCGGTCAAACCAGGCGTTGTGTGTATGTATCTAGCTTGCTGGGCGCTCTGCGGAAGGGCGAAGACCATCCTAAAAAGTATGACGGCAAGACCTGTTATTAGGTGTTGTCCTCGGTATTTAAGGCGATTTCTGAGAAAGATTTTATCCCTGTAGGGACGAACGGCCGTTCGTCCCTACCAAGATTTTTCAGTAGTTTCTTTCCTGGAAATCTCCTAAGAGGATGTTTGAAAAGGTATGGTCTGTGATGTTAAGCACTCAGCGATTCCCCCTAGCTCCCCTTATATAAGGGGGGAAATTGGCTCAAAGTCCCCCCTTATTAAGGGGGCTTAAAGCCCTTCGGGCATACAAGAAAAGGGGGATCTTGCACGCTTTGCTACAAACAGTAGGACTTTTAAAACATCCTCTAAGACTGCGATGAGTGCTGCCTGAGAAATTGATGAAGGATTGATCGAATCATCCCTCAAATTTCTCAGCGAATGTTTAGCGCGGAATCATTTGTAGGTTGGGACTAGAAGCAATACTGACAGCAGGTTTGAATGCTGTTATCCATTTGCTCAACCTATGAACCAGACATCCCATCCAACCCTGATTTTGGGGGGTGGTTTCGTGGGGCTATTTACGGCCCTGCATCTCAGCCGCCAAAACTACCCGCACCCGATTATTCTGATTGAGCAGCGCGATCGCTTTAGTTTCAAGCCGCTCCTGTATGAACTGCTGAGTGGCGAACTGCACCCCCAACAAGTCTATCCACGCTATGCAGACCTTTTGCCTAACCGTGGAATCACACTGATCCAGGACACGGTTCAGACGATCGATTTGCACCAACACCGGGTTCTGCTTACCTCCGGGCAGAATTGCGATTATGGCAACTTAGTGCTAGCGTTGGGTAGCAAAACGACCTACTTCAATACGCCAGGTGCGGCAGATCATGCACTACCGCTCACTTCTGGAGCCGAAGCGATCGCCCTGCGAAATCAGTTGCAATCCCGTTTGCGATTAGCGATTCAAACTCAAGACACAGAGCAGCGTCAGCAGTTGTTAACCGTTGCCATTATTGGTGCAGGCCGGCCGGAATTGAACTGGCGTGTACCCTGAGCGATTTGCTCCCCCTCTGGTACGAAGATTTGGGTGGGGAGGCTGATGAGATTCGGGTGGTGCTGGTCAATCGCAGCCGTGAAATCCTCAAAGGAGACATCAATAGCCGCTTGCGCTGTAGTGTGCAGCGATCGCTGCGTCAGCGGGCCGTCGAACTGCTGTTTGATGCCGCCGTCACCGCGATTCAGCCCGATGCGGTGGAATACAAACAGCAGGATCAAACGTATTCCCTAAAAACAGGAACGATCGCCTGGACAGCCGGGACTACCCCCAATCCACTGCTCATGGACTTGCCTGTTGCGCCAGAGCATCGCGATCGCCGGGGACGCTTATTGGTCACCCCCACATTGCAACTACCCGACTTCCCAAACGTCTTTGCCGCTGGAGATTGCGCTACCACCAACGCCAATCCGCAACCCCCCACCGCCCAGGTCGCCTATCAGCAAGGCAAAGCGATCGCTCACAATTTGCAAGCGATCGCCCAGGGCAAACCTCCTCTCCCCGCAACAATCCATCTGCGCGGCACCCTAATGAAATTGGGGTTGAACGAAGGCGTTGCCAACCTGTTCAACCAGCTTGAAATCAAAGGACAGCCAGGACATTTAATTCGCGAAGCCACCTACCTGGAACTCCTGCCCACCCCTCGCCATAACGTCAAGATTACCGCTGATTGGTTGACCGACGAACTCTTCCAGCGTCACCGCCCCTTCAGCTCCGAGCGCCTCGGCCAAACCCCCTGGCTCTCCGGAGTCGCCACCGTAGCCGCCGGACTAATTCTGGCTACCCCCCTCGCCTGGCGTGCCGCCCAACCCACCCAGTTTCACCAAACCCTGAGCTGGACTGGCGTTCCAACCTTCCTCGATCGCCTCACACCGACCAAACCGTGACGGTCATTGGTCATTCGTGATGATCAAGCTGAAACCCCCCAGCTGCACGCAATTTCCAATCTAAAATCTAAAATCTGAAATCGGTATCACCATGAAATCCCTACTCAACCTCAAAACCGCCGTTGCTGCCAATCGCATCACATTAGGACTCTTTTTCTTCCTCTCCGGCATTGCCAACTATCTGAACTTTGCTATCAAAGATGGGTTCTACCAGACTGTCCTCACCCTGAAACTGCAGCTATTGGGTCCCTTTCCATCTGGATGGGAAGGCATTGGACCGCTGCCCGAGTTGATCGCCATTCCCTATGCCTGGTTCCTGCCGCTAGCCGAGATTGTGCTGGGAGCACTATTTGCACTCAACTACTGGGTCAAATGGACAGGACTGCTGCTGATCTTAATGACCTTCAGCATCATCCTGGCATTTGGCATCGTGCCCGCTGGCAGCCTCTTCCCCAACGCCGCTGAAAGCTTCAACAAAAACATCCTATTCATCACCCTGATTTGGATATGCATCGCCTACGAAGCCCACGCCCAAAAAATGAGTCGCCGCCGATCGCGATCGACCGAATACGCCCTAACCACCGCCAGCAACGATCTCCAAGAAAGCTAGTTCGCCCTCCGCCCTCCGTCCTTCGCCATTCCCCATTCCCCATTCCCCATTCCCCATTTCTTATGACAACCCCTGATTACAACCTGATCATCATCGGCACCGGTGCAGGTGGCGGCACGATCGCCTATCACCTGGCACCCACTGGCAAAAAGATTCTGATTCTGGAACGCGGTTCCTTTTTGCCTAGAGAGAAAGCCAATTGGGACACGGTAGAAGTCGTACAACGCGATCGCTATCACACCAGCGAAGTTTGGTACGACCACAACGGCCATGCAATCCATCCAGGAGTCGGTTACTTCGTTGGTGGCAATACCAAGGTCTACGGTGGAGCACTCTTCCGCTGGCGGGAACGAGACTTTGAGCAGGTGATCCACAAAGGTGGAAAATCACCAGAATGGCCGCTCAAGTATCGCGACTTTGAACCCTACTACACCCAGGCAGAAAAGCTCTACGAAGTCCACGGTCAGCACGGCATCGATCCCACGGAACCTCCGGCTAGCCAAGCCTATCCCTATCCGCCCATTCAGCATGAACCCCGAATTCAGGAAATTCATGATGATTTGAAAGATCAGGGCTTGCATCCGTTCTACCTGCCGCTGGCAATCAAGCTGAACGACGTCAACCGTCGTTTGAGTGCCTGTATTCGCTGCAATACCTGCGATGGATTTCCCTGTTTGGTCGATGCCAAAGCGGATGCCGATGTAAATTGTGTGCGTCCGGCGGAGCAGTTCACTAATGTCACATTAATTACGGAGGCAAAGGTGCAGCGACTGATTACCAGTGCATCCGGTCGAGACGTGACGGCTGTCGAAGCCAAAATTGATGGAGTCGTGCGCCAATTTTCTGGGGATATTGTGGTCGTTGCTTGCGGGTCAATTAACTCAGCGGCATTGCTGTTGCGGTCTGCGAATGATCAACATCCAAATGGCTTGGCAAACCGCTCGAATCAGGTCGGCCGGAACTTGATGAAGCACCAGAACGGAGCCATTATCGGCATTAGCCTGAAGGAAAATCCGACTGTGTTTCAAAAGACGATGGCGATTAACGACTTTTATTGGGGGGAGGAAGGATTCAACTACCCGATGGGGCATGTGCAGCTCCTGGGTAAAGTGAATGCCGATATGATTGCGGCGGAATCACCGGAGATTGCCGGAATCTCCTTCCAGGACGAGGCGGTCTTCAAATCGCTGGCAAACCGTTCCGTGGATTGGTGGCTGACGGCTGAAGATCTTCCCGATCCTAACAACCGCGTCAGCTTGAGAAATGGTTCAATTCAACTCACCTATACCGAGAACAACACGGAAGCCTACGATCGCCTCCTGAATCGCTGGACAGGGATTTTGAAATCCATTCACTGCGGCGAACGCATCATTCCGTGCTCCTTCTACGTCAAGAAAAAGCTGCCCTTACAGGGTGTTGCGCATCAATGCGGCACCTGTCGGTTTGGCGACGATCCGAAAACCTCGGTGCTGGATCTCGACTGTCGCACTCACGACATCAACAATCTCTATGTCGTTGACGGCAGCTTCTTCCGCTCCAGTGCCGCCGTCAATCCGACGCTGACCATCATTGCCAATGCATTGAGAGTTGGCGATCGCTTAATTGAACGGCTGAAATGAACACAGGTATCAGGTGCCGGGTGTCAGTAATTTCTCAGCAAAAACTCATCGTTTCATTAGGGCACCATCATTAACTGTAGTAAGCGTTTCGACTACAGTGGAGGTGTTACTTCGCCAGATTTAAGCCTGACACCTGACACCTGATCAATGAACGGGACAGCACAATTTTCCAATGCAACTAACTCACAAACTCTGGAGGGCGATACGTCAAGTTAAGCAACGGCATTTTGACCCCGCTTCACTCCAGTTCCGTCTGACTGCAGAAATTGCGGTGCTTTCGGTTTTGGGCTTGAGTAGTGTTGCCGTCTGGACAAGCTGGAAAATGCAGCAGCTCTTGATTACAACCCATACTCAGGGTGTGGAATACATTGCAACTCGCTTTCCCCACGACGTAGAACTCTATAGCGAGATGTTGCCGGTTGAAACTGGACTGCAAAAGACCATCAATAATGTGACTGTGCCTGGATTAGTAGTTTGGGTTAAAAGTGTAGACGGCAAAAAGGTTCTGGCTCAATCAACGGGCATGAATTCGTCATTTACCGCAACGGATGAATTGATGTCGATCGCCGAAATGCCCCTCAAACCACAGGTCTACAACGTGGGCAGCCAGTACCTAATTTTGTACCAGGGGTTGGTAACAGTTAACGGGAAACCGCTGGGCAAAGTCTACATGGCGCAGGATGTGACGCAGGATCAGCGTCAATTAATGGGTGCAATTCAGGGTTTAGCTGCCGTTTGCATCCTGGCCACGATGGTCACAATGGTCGCGATCGCGCTGCGAATTCGGCGATCGCTCCAGCCCTTACAAGACATGAGCCAGATGGCAGGTGCCATTTCAGCAGACGATTTGAGTCAAGCCAAACTGCAACTGAACCATGCCCCCAGTGAAGTGAGGGAGCTGGCGCAAACATTTAACATGATGTTATCGCGGCTTTCGGATGCCTGGGAGCAACAACGTCAGTTCGTCAGCAATGTCTCTCACGAGTTACGCACACCCTTAACCGTAGTGCTGGGCTATTTGCAAAGTCTGTTGCGTCGTAGCACCAACTTAAATGACTACCAGAAAGAAGCTCTGGAAACGGCTGCGTCAGAAGCTGATCGCACCGTGCGGTTGCTCCAGGATTTGTTAGACCTGGCCCGGGCAGATAGTGGGTACATGCATTACCATCTAGAGCCAGTGCTGCTGAGCGACTTGATCGTAGAAGTGGCAGGGATGGCAGAGAAATTCAGCAATCGGTTTATCCGGGTTCAGGCAACCCAAAACATTACAGCGATTGTAGACCGCGATCGCTTAAAACAGGTGTTGATTAACTTGATCGATAATGCGGTGAAATACTCAAACGCTGACCAACCCATTGAATTAAACCTGGAGCAAGTTGGTCAGCAAGCAATCATTCAAGTCCGCGATCGCGGACTTGGCATTCCGCTTCAGGATCAAAGCCGCATTTTTGAACGCTTTTACCGCGTCGATGAAACCCGTGCTCGGTCAACTGGAGGACATGGATTAGGGTTAGCGATCGTGAAAACACTGGTCGAAGGCATGGGCGGCACCATTGCGGTGCGATCGAAACCCAGGGAAGGAAGCGAGTTTGCGATCGTTCTACCTACACAGTTTCAAAAAAGCGAACGATGAAGTAATGCGGCGGTAACTATTAACCTGGCAACAAAAGACCTGGCATTACCGTAGGGTGCTGTATAGGCTTCGCCATTCAAGAAAAGCGATAGCGTAACGCACCGCAGCAAGGATAATTGGTGCGTTACGGCGTTGCCTAACAC